>NZ_NEWJ01000005.1:0-67849 GCF_002135045.1 Halorubrum sp. SD683 | reverse complement strand
GCTGCCGACTTCGGCCGACCGCGAGCGCGCCGAAGGCCCGCTCGTCATGGGGGTCGTGGGCGTCGTCTCCGGCGTCCTGTTCGGCGCGACGAACGTCGGCGTCCAGCTGGTCGCGTTCGTCCGGAGCTTCGACCTCTCGCACGGGGTGTTCGTCGGCGTCGTGGCGCTGGTGTTCGTCGGGATCAACGGCCTTCGCGTCGGGGCCGCGGGCGCGCTCGGACTCTACCCGGACGCCGCGTTCGCGCTCGCGTCGGCCGCCGCCGCGGTCCCTGCGGTCGCCGGCGTCGCCGTCGGGACTCGCCTCCGAGACCGCGTGAGCGAGCGGCTCCGGCGCGGCCTCGTCCTCGGCCTCCTCACGGTCATCGGGCTCCGGCTGATACTCGGCGGCGCGGGCGTCGCCTGACCGGTGTCGCCGTCGCTCCGCCGGAGTCGCCGCCGGTCAGTCGACTGCGGCCTCGATGTCGCGGACGACGGACAGCACCGCCCGCCACTGCTCGACCGTCCCGGGCGGCTCGCGGTCGACGGTCCCGGTCCGGTCGGTGATCGACCGTCGGACCGCCTGCGGGTCGTCGATCCGGCGGAGCTCGAGGTCCGGCCCGCCGGCGACTTCGATCGTGACCGTGCCGTACCCGAACGCGGAACCGGTCACCGATTGACTGTACGCCGTGTTCTGTACCTGTGCCAGCCCGACGCGGCGGACCTTTCGGCCGAGCACGCCGCGTTTCGACCAGATCGCTCGAGTCGTGACCACGTAGTCGGTCCGTGTGACGCGGAGCAGTTCCCAGCCGGCGATGCCGACGCCCAGCGGGCTCGCCGCGGCGATGCGCGGGTCGACCGCGGCCGCCGCGAGGAGCGCGACGGCGACGGTCGCGACGCCGACGACGCCCCCGCCGAGCGCCGCCGACAGCCGCGGGCGACCCGTCCACACGACGGTCTCGTCGTCGTGCCGAAACCACCAGTCGCCGGTCATCGGTCCTCGCACGCCGTCTCCGACGCGGTCCGCTCGGCGCCGACGTCCTCGCCGGTCGCGGTCGGCGTCTCGGCGTCGCCGCCGGCACCGTCGTCGGTGACCGCGGAGCGGATCGCGCGAAGTTCGACGAGGATCTCGGCGAGCACGTCGTCGGCGTCGCCGTCGCCGTCGGCGCTGTCCCGCTTTCCGGCGTCGATCTCCCTGGCGATCAGCTCCTGGACCGACGCCGGGTCCGGAATGCTCCGGAACCGTAGCTCGACGCCGGAGCCGCCGGCGGTGCTGACCTCGACCGACCCGTACCCGAGCGACGAACCGATGGCCGACTGCGAGTAGGAGCTGTTCTGTACCTTCTCGAACCCGATCTGTTTCACGTCCCGGGAGAGGATGCCCCGCTTGCTGTAGAGCCCCTTGTTCGTGACGACGTAGTTCGTGTTCTTGTACTGGAGGTAGCTCGCGGCGACGATCGGGATCCCGACGAGGACGAGCGACAGGGGAACGCCGACGAGAAGCGCCGGGACGACGCTGTACCTGTGCGGCGTGCTCGCCCAGCGGATCTCCTCGTCGTCGTCGAGCGACAGCCAGTCGAGGTCGAGGTCGGCGGTGACGCCGTTGCCGGTCTTCGGTTCCCCCTGGAGGGACGGAGACAACATATCCCCCGAAGCGTCGGGAGACGCTAAAACGGTGGCGGAGGCGCACCGATCGGGTCACGCGCGAAGCGGACGACGTGAACGCGGCGACGAACGGTCGCGCGGGAGACGGCGGCGGACGGTGGCGCGACGCGCGGACGGCCCGGAGAGCGGCGTCCGTCTCCGCCGCAGACGCACCTTTTACGTCGCGGCGGGTCGCGAATTCGGTATGATCGACAGGCTGCTCGGGCGCGCCGAGCTGAAGGAGCGCATCGAGGAGTTGGAGGAGGAGAAGCGTCACCTCGAACGCCGCGCCGAGGCCGAGGAGGAGCGGCGGTCCGACGCGGTCGCCGACCGGCAGCGCGCCGAGGAGCGCGTGAACGAGCTCGAACACCGGATCGAGTCGTTAGAGGAGCGGCTGGAGCGCGCCGAGGGGACGGAGGAGACGGTCGAGTTCCGCCGCGTGAGCGACCGCAGCGGCTCGCGGCTGACGGACGCGCTCGAGCGGTTCCGGGCCGTCGAGAGCGACGACCCGGAGGGGTTGCTCACGGCGTATGTGCCGGACGCAGACTCGGTCCCCGCGACCGTGTCGGACTGGCTCGGCGACCGGACGGCGCTCGTCCGGCGGGCCGCGCCCGCGGTCGTCCTCGCCGACGACACGGGCGCGGTGAGCGCCGCGCTGACGCCGCCGGTCGAACCCGAACCGTTCGACCGGTGGAGCGACCGGTTCCGGCTCGACGACGCGTGGTTCCGCCCGACCGGCCGGTTCGCGTTCGCCGTGGTCCGCTCGGACACCTTCGCGGTCGGCACCTACGAGGGCGACGAGCGGGTCGCTTTCGAGGGGTTCACCACCGACGTGAAGGAGGCACACTCGAAGGGCGGCTTCTCGCAGGGGCGATTCGAGCGCCGCCGGGAGGGGCAGATCGACGACCACCTCGACCGGGCCGACGAGGCGCTCGCCGGGGTCGCCGCGGGAGAGGACCTCGAGCGCGTGATCGTCGTCGGCGAGCGCAGCGTGCTGGGCCGGGTTCGGGACCGCGCCGACGTCACCGACGTGTCGGACGCAACCGGCAAGCCGAAGGGGGCGCTCGACGACGCGTTCCGCGACTTCTGGCGGGTGCGGATTCGTGCGATCTGAACCGGGGACGCCCGTCCGGCGTCAGAATGGGCTCTCAGGCCCCTCGTCGGGATC
This sequence comes from Halorubrum sp. SD683, assembly GCF_002135045.1. Lineage (NCBI taxonomy): Archaea > Methanobacteriati > Methanobacteriota > Halobacteria > Halobacteriales > Haloferacaceae > Halorubrum > Halorubrum sp. SD683. The sequence goes on along the minus strand of NZ_NEWJ01000005.1, from coordinate 65,061 downwards.
GCTGGCGGCCGGCTCGTCCGACGCGGGCAGGTCGCCGATTTCCCGCTCCCACGCCTCGATGCCGCCGCGGAGGCTGTCGACGCGCGCGTCCTGCGTCCCCTCGTAGCTGCCGATGAGCTGGGCCGCCTGCTGGCTGGCGACGCCGTGGGGGCAGACGGTGACGATGCGGTCGCCGCCCTCGAGCTCCGCGATCCGGTTCGTCAGCTCCGGGAACGGGATGCACTCGCTGTCGGGGAGGTGCCCTCGGTCGAACGCGCGCCGGTCGCGGATGTCGACGATGCGGAGCGACTCGTCGGGAGAGCTGTCGCCGCGCTCGTCGAGCAGGGCTGACAGCTCTTCGGGGTCGATTTCGCCGTCCATCAGTGGAGCGGGGCGAGGGTGGCCGTGAGCACGGCTCGGTCGTCGGTGTCGTTGCGGGCGCCGTGGACCGCGCCCCGGGCGTTCTCCACCACTGCCGGGGCCGCGAGCGCCTCTTCCTCGCCGTCGCGGATCACCGTCGGTTCCCCCTCCAGCACGTGGAACACGTTCGTGGCGTCCGCGTGCTCGTGGGGGTCGACGGTCGCGTCCGGGCCGAGGACGAACGCCTTCACGAGCGCGTCGTCGGTGACGACGACCTCCGCCGTCTCGACCTCGCCGGGAGCCGGGTCGAGATCGGCGACCGCCGCCGCGTAGCTGTCGAGCGTCATACCCGCACCTCGCGCGGGACGGGGAAAAATCGCGCGCTCGGGGCGGCTCAGTACGTCGGCGACTCCTCGGGCTCGCCGTCACGCGCGTTCGCGACGCGGCCGAGGGTGAAGAGGAGGTCAGAGAGGCGGTTGAGGTAGGTGACGACCGACTCGTTGATCGGCTCCGAGCGCGCCAGGTCGACGACGCGCCGCTCCGCGCGCCGGACGACGGCGCGCGCGTGGTGGAGCGCCGCCCCCGCCTCGCCGCCGCCCGGGAGAATGAACGACCGCAGGGGCTCCAGCTCCTCGTCGAACGCGTCGATGCGCTCCTCCAGCAGGTCGGCATGGTCGGGCTCCACCTGCGGGTCGTCCGGGTCGGGGTCGGGGTTCGCGAGGTCGGCCTGAACGACGTGAAGATGGTTCTGTATCGTCTCCAGCAGCTCGTCGATGTCCTCGTGGCCCGTCGGGCGGACCGTTCCGAGCAGCGCGTTCGCCTCGTCGACCGAGCCGTACGCCTCGATGCGGTGGCTGGACTTCGACACCCGGCTCATGTCCCGGAGGTCGGTCTTCCCCTCGTCGCCGCGACCGGTGTAGATGCTCATGCGAGGGTCCTCTCGACGTAGTCGACGATGTTCGCGCTCTCGGCCATCGTCACGCCGCGACCCTCGTCGACGAGGACGGGGACGCCGCGCTGGCCGCTCACTCGCTTCACCTCGTTCCGGTCGGAGTGGAGCGCTTCCACCCACTCCGTCTCGTACTCGACGCCCGCGTCGTCCAGGGCGTCGGCCGCCTTCTCGCACCACGGACACCCGTCGAGGGCGTACAGTCGAACGCTCATACCGATCGATCGGTCCGCGCGGTCAAGAAGGTGTGCGTCCGACCGCGACGGTGGGGGAGGCCTCGTATCGCAGCCCCGGGCCGCGGGCCGCCCCCTCAGCGATCTCGGTACGACGCCATCGCCTCCCGGTGTGCCTCCGGGATCGGCGTCGGCTCGCCCGTCTCCGGGTCCACGGCGACGAGCGTCGCCTCGGCTTCCGCCGCGACGGCGTCGCCGATCCGGATCTCGTGCGTCATCGTCGCGCTCGACCGGCCGAGATCCGCTATCTCGACGCTCACCGCGACCGCGTCGTCGTCGAGTTCGACCGGTCGCCGGAAGTCGATCGACAGCGACGCCAGCACGGTCGACGCCCCCGAGATGTCGAGGTCGAGGACATCGCGGAAGAAGCGCGTCCGCGCCTGCTCGATGTACGTCGCGTAGACGGCGTTGTTGACGTGGCCCATCGCGTCGATGTCGCGGAACCGAACGTCGATGTCCGCGGTGTAGGTCCCCATATCCGACCCACTGGCGGGGATCGTATGTAGGCGTCGGGATCGGCGTCGACCGCGGCGGCGCCGGGCGCCCCACCAACGTATAAAACCGACACGCGCGTACCGGCGAGACATGGACAACGGCGCGATAGACGACGTCGACAGGGCGATCCTGTACGCGCTCCAGGCGGACGCGCGGAACACGTCGTCCGGGGACATCGCGGAGCGGGCCGGCACCTCGGACAGCACCGTCCGCAAGCGCATCCAGCGGTTGGAGTCCGAGGGCGTGATCAAGGGGTACAGCGCCAGCGTCGACTACCAGCGGTCGGGGTATCCGCTCCGGATGCTGCTCTACTGTACCGCGTCGATACCGGAGCGCGGCGAACTCATCCCCGACATCCTCGCGATCGACGGAGTCGTGTCGGTCCAAGAGCTCGTCACCGGCGAGCAGAACCTCCTCGTCACCGTCGTCGGCGAGTCGGACAGCGACATCACGCCCGTGGCGCAGGCGCTCCTCGACATGGGCGTCACCGTCGCCGACGAGGTCCTCGTGCGGACCCACGAGACGACCCCGTTCGGACGGTTCGACGCCGGGCGGGACGGGGCGGAGGACTAACCGACGACGCGCTCGATGTCGAGCCCGGTCGCCCGCCGGACGACCGCACGGACCGGGTCCTCCGAGCCGGACAGGTTGTCGGAGTCGCCGTCGAGGACGAGGAGGGCCGCCCGCCGCCCGGGCTCGATCGCCCCGCAGTCGAGGTCGGCGATTTCGGCGCCCGCGGCGGTCGCCATTCGCAACACCTCCCGGTCGGTCACGTCGAACCGCTTCGCCGCCGTCGCCATCTCGCGGAACATTGACGGCTGGTTCAGCATGGCGTTGTCGGTGCCGAGCGCGACGGTGGTGTGGTCGAGCAGCTCCCGTATCGGCGGCGTCCCGACATCGAGGACCGCGTTCGCGCGCGGACAGACGGCGATCGGGACCGACTGGTCCGCGACGCGCTCCAAGTGGTCCGGCTCGGCGTGGACCATGTGAACGAGCAGGTCCGGGTCGTAGTCGAGCGCCGGGTGGATGTCGGTCGCGTCCGGCTCGCCCGCGTGGATCGCGAACGGGCGACCGCGATCCTCGCAGGCGGCGCGCTCCGCGGCGAACTCGTCGTCGTTCGCGCCGGAGGCCCCGTAGCCGTCGGCGACGTCGAGGACCGACGGGTCGCCGCTCCCGAAGATGAACGGGTCGACGCCCGTCTCCGCCGCCGCCTCGCAGAGCGCCCGCGCGCCGGCGGGCCCCGACTCGCGGAAGTCGAGCGTGGAGACCGTGCCGGTCCGACGCATGAACCGGAGCGTCCGCCGCATCGCCGACACCAGTTCGTCGCGGTCGGCGGCCGCCAGCCGCCGGTGCTTCAGGCTGTCCGGCGGCGCGACCGCCTCGTCGAGCGACAGGCCGACCGCGGCCTCCTTCGCGACGGAGTCTCCGAGGTGGGTGTGCGCGTTGACGAACGCCGGCAGCACGATGTCCGTCGAGTCGGTGTCCGTCTCCTCGACGGCGTCGATCCGCCCGTCTTCGACGACGACGCGTCCGCGGACGGGCTCGAACGACTCCCCGACCAGGACGGTCCCTGCGAGTTCTCGCATACCGGTCCTCCGGACTCCGAGCCGATATGGTTTCCTGAGTCGCGACGCCGAACGGGCTCACTTGCGACCGCGGACTCGCCAGGCCCTCCCCCACGAGAGAATAATCATAATGTTCTATAATGCTGTTCTTGCGAACGAATTGTGAATACAAACAGCTTTAATAGACGTTATGTTCTCAAAGTGGGTAGACAACGACCGGGTTGCGACTCGACCCGACGGCGGGTCGAGACCGGTCGCGTGGTCGCTCGAACGATGTCAGGACCCACCTCGAAGAGGACGGTCGGAGCGCTCCGGAAGACGACGGACTCGTCGTTCGTCTCCGCTGTACTGACGTGGCTCGCGTGGTCGCTGTTCGCCGCGAGCGTCGCCGTCCTCGTCGCCCGACTCCGACTCGGCGCCTCGTGGGAGGTGCCCGGCGCGGTCGCCGTCGACGGACTGACCGTCCTGCTGTGGACCGTCGTCACGTTCTTCAGCGGGATCGTCCACAGCTACTCCCGGCGCTACATGGCCGGGAGCGCCCACGAGACCGACTTCTTCCTCGGGATCTTCTCGTTCACGCTCGCCGTGATGGCGCTCGCCGCGGCCGACCACCTCACGCTGTTCTGGCTGTGCTGGCTGGCGATGGGGCTCTTGATGGCCCGGCTCATCGGGACCGTCGACGGCTGGCCGCAGGCCCGCGCGGCCGCGAGCGTCGCCCGGCGGCACTTCCTCGCGAGCAGCGCGCTCCTCGGCGTCGCCCTATTGACGCTGTGGCGGGCGACCGAGGCGACGACGATCTCGGGTATCGCCGCGAGCGCGGACGGGCTCGGCGGCCCCACGCTGCTCGTCGCCGGGGGCGCGCTCGTCCTCGCGGCGATGATCCAGTCCGCCCTCGTCCCGTTCCACGGGTGGCTGCTCTCCTCGATGACCGCTCCCACGCCCGCGTCGGCGCTGATGCACGCCGGCTTCGTCAACGCCGGCGGCATCCTCCTGACCCGCTTCGCGCCCGTCGTGACGGCCGAAACCGGGCCCATGCTCGCCCTCGTGGTCGCGGGCGCCGCGAGCGCCCTCGGCGGGAAGCTGCTCAAGACCGTCCGGTCGGACGTCAAGGGCGAACTAGGCTGCTCGACCGTCGGGCAGATGGGCTTTATGATCGTCCAGACCGGGCTCGGCTTCTTCGCCGCCGCCGTGACGCACCTCGTGTTACACGGGTTCTACAAGGCGTACCACTTCCTGAGCGCGGGCGACGAGGTCGAGCGCACGGCCCCGACGGAGACCGAGTCGGAACTCGGGGGAACGGGCGTCGCGGGTGCGGCCGTCGTGTTGCTGACCGGGCTCGCCGGCGGCGCGACGTTCGCGGTCCTGACGGGGAAGGGAACGAGCCTCGACAGCGGGCTGCTGCTCGCCGGGTTCGTCACGCTCACGACGCTCCACGCGGCCCGGAGCGCCGTCCGGCAGACCGGTCTGTCGACGGCGGCCCGCTACGGCGCCGTCCCGCTGGTGGCGCTCCCGGCCATCGCCGTGTACGCGCTCGCGTACGAGGCCGTCTCGGGGCTGCTCGCCGGGCTCCCCGTCGTCTCGGCGCCGACCGAACTGACAGCGCTCCACGCGCTCGTCGGCGTCGCCTTCCTCGCGGCGTACGTCGCGATCGAGACCGGCGTCTACGAACGGAGCGAGCGCCTCTACGTCGCCCTGCTGAACGCGGGGCAGCCCGCCCCGGAAACCGTCCTGACCGCCACGGAGGAATACGATGAACGCTGAATCCACCACCGAAGACGACGCAGACGCCATCGGAGACGCTATCGAGACGGCCGCGACCGCCGTCGGGTCGGTCTGGCCGGTCCACTCGTTCGTGACCGCGAACCCCCTCGCCGGCTTCGAGGACCGGCCGTTCGACGAGGCCGTGAGCCGGGCGGCGGACCTTCTCGGCGGCCGCGGCTACCCGCGGGCGGCGACGTTCCGGACGGCCCTCGACGAGGGGCGGATCGACGCCGACCTGCTCGACGAGACCCTGACCGACCGCGGCTACGAGGCCGGTCCCGAAGCCCTGCTGGACCGGCTGGAATCCGCCGAGGAGACGGACGAACCGAGCGACGCCGGCGCCGCGACGCGTCCGGATTCCGACGCCGAGCGCGTCGACCGCGTGCTGACGAAGTGGCTGTCGGCCTTCCTCGACGAGGGGCGGGCCGAGTGGTCGATGCCGAACCGCGAGGCGGGGTTCTACGACGCGTTCCGGTCGGTCGCCCAGCACGACGACGAGATCCCCGATCGGGGGCTCGCAGCCGACCTCCCGGCGTCGCCGACGGCGGCCGTCGAGTCCGCGCTGGAGCCGTATCCCGACGACCGGTGGCAATCGATCTTTGAGGCGCAGTTCGCCGCGCTCCCCGGGTGGACCGGGCTGCTCAAGCGCCGCGCCGACGACGGCGGCGCGTGGCAGTCCGCGTACCCGATCACGCTGACCGGGTACCTCGCGGCCCGGCTCGCGCTGGCGGACGCCTTCGGTGTCGACCTCGCCCCGCCGGCCGAGTCCGACGGTCCGGTCGTCGACGCGGAGGACGAGATCGCGGCAGCGTTCCTGAGCGCGTGGGAGGCGACGTACCGCGACGCGCTCGTCGAGCGGGTCGCGGCCGAGAGCGAGGCCCGCCACGGCGAGCGCGGGGCCCGCGTTGACGGCGGCGCGTCCGGACGCCCGGACGCCCAGCTGGTCTTCTGTATCGACACGCGCTCGGAGGTGATCCGTCGGCACGTCGAGGCGACAGGGGACTACGAGACGCACGGCTACGCCGGCTTCTTCGGCGTCCCGATGGAGTACCAGGGGTACGACGACGACGTGTCGATCGACGCCTGTCCCCCGATCCTCGACCCGCAGCACCGCGTCGCCGAGGTCCCGACGGACGACGGCGCGCGGGCGAGCCGCGACCGCTGGGCGCGCGCTCGCGAGGCCGCGGGCGAGGCGATCGAGACGCTCCGCTCGAACCCCGCGACCGCCTTCAGCTTCGTTGAGGGCGCCGGCAGCGGCTACGGGCTCGCGCTCGCGGCGCGCACGCTCCTTCCCGCCCGGGTGTACAACCTGCTCTCGACGACCGACGACGCGGTTCCGGGCGACCACGAGTTCTGCGAACCGGGCGTCCACCGGCAGGACGGCGCTCCCGGAGCGCTTCCGACCGGTCTGACTCGCGACGAGAAGGTCGAGTACGCCGCGGCCGCGTTCGAGCTGATGGGGTGGGAGGAGTTCGGTCGCCTCGTCGTCTTCACGGGCCACGCGGCCGAGACGGCGAACAACCCCCACGACTCCAGCCTGGACTGCGGTGCCTGCGCCGGCAACCCCGGCGGCCCGAGCGCCCGCGTCCTCGCGGCGATCTGTAACGACCCCGAAGTGAAGACGGGACTGCGCGAGCGCGGCCACGACGTGCCCGACGACACCGTCTTCCTCGCCGCCGAACACAACACGACGACCGACGAGATCGAGCTGTACGACGGGGACGTACCGGACTCGCACGCGGCGGACCTCGAACGCCTGCGCGCGGACCTCGACGCCGCCCGCGAGGCGGCAGCCGCCGAGCGGGTCGGACCGGCGGGCGAGGCCGACTCGGCCGGACCCGGGTGCGCGGCGGGCGTGCGCGAGGCGGAACGGCGGGCCGCAGACTGGGCCGAGACGCGCCCCGAGTGGGGGTTGGCCGGAAACGCCGGCTTCGTCGTCGGGCCCCGGCCGCTGACAAGCGACCTCGACCTCGACGGGCGCGCCTTCCTCCACTCGTACGACTGGGCGACCGACCCCGACGGAACGGCGTTGGAGGCGATACTGACGGGCCCGATGGTCGTCACCCAGTGGATCAACGCGCAGTACTACTTCTCGACGGTCGACAACGCCGCGTACGGCAGCGGGTCGAAGGTGACCCACAACCCGGTCGGCAACGTCGGCGTCTATCAGGGCAACGGCGGGGACCTGATGACCGGCCTTCCGCTCCAGTCGCTCATGGCCGACGCCGACACGGCGTACCACCAGCCGCTGCGGCTCTCGACGGTCCTCCACGCGCCCGTCGACCGCGTCACCGATATCCTCGCCGACAACGAGGCGGTGGCCGGACTGCTGGACAACGACTGGCTCTCGCTGACGGTCGTCGACCCGACGCGGGACCACCGCGCGTTCCGCTACGAAGAGGACTTAGAATGGACGCCGGCGCCCGCGGCGGCCGAAGCGCGCCCCGGAACGGCGACGACGCCGGCCGTCGCCGACGACTGAGATCGGTTCGCCACGGAACCCGGCGAGCGAAGCAGGCGCGGCCGCCCACGCGACGGCGCCGAGAGCCACGCCTGTTTCGTCTCGATCCGGAAGGACACAGCACGGGGAGAGCGTCCCGCTCGGCGACGCGTTCTCAGCGGGCGGGCGACGGTACGTGGTGGGCGTCCCCGGACCGAGTGATCTCGGTCAGTACAGCAGTTCGTCGTCGTTCTCGATCATGTACAGCGACCGGGCGGCGATGTTAACCGCGTGGTCGCCGACCCGTTCGAGGTCGCGGACCGTGAGGAGCAGCCGCGAGACGTTCTGCATGGTACCCTCCACGTCCTCGTCTTCGCGGAGCTCGTCGCGCTCGATGAGGTCGCGGACGACGAGGTCGCTCGCGGCCTCGCAGGCGGCGTCGACTTCGTCGTCCGACTCGGCGACGGCGTAGCAGCGCTCTGCGTCAGACTCCGCGTACGCGTCCATCGCCTCGTCCAGCATCGCCAGCGTGTCGTCGCCGATGCGCTGGACGTCGACGTCGGGGAACACCTCGCGGTCGGCCCGCTTGGCGTACTCGCCGAGGTTCGTCGCCAGGTCTGCGATCCGTTCGAGGTCGGTGATGATCTTGAACGAGGCCGCGATGAACCGCAGGTCCCCGGCCACCGGCTGCTGGAGCGCGATGAGGTCCGTACACTGTCCCTCCAGTTCGAGGTAGAGGTCGTTGATCTCGGCGTCGCCGGCGATCACCTCTTCGCCCAACTCCTCGTCCTGCTGTTCGAGCGCGTCGAGCCCCATCCGCAGGCGCTCGGCGACGACCTCGCTCATGTAGAGGACGTCGTCGCGGAGGTCTTCGAGCTTCGTCTGGTACTGTTCGCGTGGCATCTTGGCAGATCCGCCACGCCCGACGCACAAAAACACGTCGGCGGCCGGTTCCCGAACGCGGCAGCCGGGCGGTCGACGAATGACCGAGCGGAGCGACGAGGGAGCGGCCGCGACGACACCGACACGTCGGCAGCGGTCACGACCCCGCGTGACTCGGACGGTACCGGACGGGTTCGGCCGGTGACGGACTGGTTCGACCGGTAGCGGAGCCTCGGTCGAAGCGTTCAAACCCCGCGGCGACGACGGCTCGGATATGCAGAGCTTGGAAGACTTCGTCGTCGACGAGAACGAGGAGGCGCTCGCGCCCGCGGTGGTGCTCGCGACGATCGCGCTCCTCGCGGTGTTCGTCGTCGGAATCCTGGTCTCCGCGGTCGGGCTCGTCGCCTGACCCGTCCCGGCCGTTCGGGCAGGAGGACTCCGTCAGAAGCACCCCCGCGCCACGGCGTTTTTTGTGCCCGCGGCCGGGCGGGACGGTATGGACCGCCGGATACTCGCCGACCTCCTCGGCCGCAACGACGACCACGTCGCCGCTCTCCCTCCCGACGTTTTCGACAGCCACCGCGACGGCCAGCGCCCCGGCGTGGTCTCCGTCTGCTGTTCCGACTCGCGCGTGTCACAGGAGGGGATGTTCGCCGTCGACGAGCCGGGGTTCCTCTTCACATCCGGCGCCATCGGCAACAGCGTGAGCGCGCTCGTTGACGGCGAGCGCGTCCTCGACGGGAGCGTGGCGTACCCGCTCCGGCACACCCACACCGAGGTCCTCGCCGTGGTCGGCCACACCGGGTGCGGCGCGGTCGGCGCCGCGCTCGCGGCGGCGCGCACCGGCAAGTTCCCGGCCGAACCGGGCGTCCGCGCCGCCGTCGAGGCGCTGCTGCCGATCGTCGAGGCCGGGCTCGACGACCCGGCCGTCGTCGGCGAGGGTGACGGCGAGGCGGTCGACGGCACGACCGACGAGGACGCCGAGAGCGATGCCGGTGTCTCGGTCCGCGACCGGCTCGTCGAGTACAACGTTCACGAGCAGGTCGCGTTCGCCCGCGGCAGCGACGAGGCGGCCGACGCGACCGTGTACGGCTTCGTGTACGATCTCCACGGCGTCTACGGCGACCGTGACGGCGTCGCCTACCTCGTCAACGCCGACGGCGAGCGCGACCCGGCGGCGCTGCGCGACCTCGTCGGCGCGTCGCACGACGACCACGTGGCGACGCTCCTGTAGCGCGAGGGGCTCCAAGCCGCCGAGATCGGGAGGCACCGGGACGCCAAGGGCGAGGGGATCGCATCCGACAACCGTTTCACGGCGACGCCCGAATGGGGTCCAAATGGACCGACGCGTCCTGTTCGCGACGCTGATCCTGCTGGCCGGCGGCGCGACCGGGGTGGGCGTGGCGCTGTTCGCGTTCGTCGGCGTCGACGACGCCACCACCGAGACGACGATCGTCTGGGAGTCCGGGCCGGCGCCCGGCGACGACGGCAGCGGCGCGGCGGTCGCGACCGTCGACGGCGAGCCGCTCCTCTTCCGCCCCGCGGCCGAGGACGGGTCGCGGGTCGTCCGCGCGACGGCCGTCGGGACCAACGAGACGCCTTGGTCGGTCCCGGTCTCCGGCCCGGACGCGGAGCGCGGCGGCGGGGACGCCGGCGACACGAACGGCTCCGACGGCAACGGCCCGGTCGGCGTCAGCGGGCTCACCGCGGGCACCCTCGCCGGCGACCCGGTCGTCGCGCTCACGACGGCGCCGGGGGAGCTCGTCGTCCTCGACGCCGCCGACGGGACGGAGCGGTTCGCGGTCGACCTCGGCGGTCCGAGCGGGGTCCGCCCCGCGATCGGCGACCTCACCGGCGACGGAAGTCGGGAGGTGGCCGCGGTCACGACCGACGGGGGCGTTCGCGTCGTCGACGCCGCGGGCGACTCGGTCGCCGAGGCCTCGCTGGCGGGCGAGATCAGCCGCCGACCGCTCATCGTCGAACCGGACGCTGAGGCCGACGAGCGGGGCGGACTCGCGGTGCTGACGACCGCGGGCGCCCCCGCGACGGTCCACATGCTCGACGCGAGCGGCGGGACGCGATGGACGACCGAGCCGACCGTGAATCCGCTGAGCTGGAACGCGGCGGACAGCCGGGACGGGCCAGTGCTCGCGCTCGGCGGCGCCAACGGGAACATCGAGACGCTGGAGACGAGCGACGGCTCGGACCGGTACGAGGTCGGCCTTCAGGATCTCCCGGTCGCGATCGGCGATGCGGACCCCGGACGGGTGTACGTCGGCGGCTCCGGGAGCGTCTGGGCCGTCGACCTCCTCGACGGCGAGGTCGTCTGGAAACAGCAGTACGGTGCCTCGACCCGGATCAACGAGCCGCGCATGGGCGACGTCGACGGCAACGGCGAACTCGCGCCCGTGGTGGTCAACCGCGACGGCGAGGCCCTCGCGATGACCCAACAGGGCGAGGTGACCGCCCGGGGCGGTCCCGCCGAGGTCGTCGCGTACGGCGGTCCCCTGTTCGCCGACGTCACCGGCGACGGCGGTGACGAGGTGATCGTCGTCGCGGACGACGGGACCGCGATCGCGGTCGACACGTGATTCCGGGAGCGGCGCTCGGCGGCAGTTTATGCCGGCAAGGCAGAGCAAAACCAACCGACTGCGCCGCACTCAGCGCGAATATTCACCGGAAACGCGGTGTGTCGCGTGAGCGGTAGCTCTGTGCGGGATCGGACAGCGGAGAAACGGTAGACGCTCCGCGAGCAGCCGCGTCAGTGAGATTCGTCCTCGTACACCCACGCGGCGGTGTCGAGGTCGTAGTCGACGAGCTCCTCGTCGTCGAAGAACAGGTCGATCTCGCGCTCGTTCGCGCCCTCGTCCTCGTGGTCCGACGCGTGGATCACGTTGTGGCCGAGGTCTAAGCCGAAGTCGCCGCGGATCGTGCCCGGGGCGGACTCGGCGGGGTCGGTCTCGCCGACCATCGCGCGGACCTGCCGGGTCGCGTCCGCGCCCTCCCACACCATCGCGAAGACGGGGCCGGAGGTAATGAACTCGACGAGGCCGTCGAAGAACGGCTTGTCCTCGTGTTCACCGTAATGGTTCTTCGCGAGATCCTCGTCGAGCTGGACGAACTTCCCGGCGACGAGCTTGAGCCCGCGCTCCTCGAAGCGGGAGACGATCTCGCCGATGAGACCGCGCTGGACGCCGTCGGGCTTCACCATCACGAAGGTGCGCTCGTCGTGGTGGCTCACTGCTCGTCGCCTCCGGCCCGGTGACCCTCCTCGGTCCACTCGACGTCGCGCGCCTCGCGGCCGAGGAAGTAGTTCTTCTCCGCCTTCGAGTCGACGAAGTGGAGGATCTGTCCGTCCTTCTTCACGTACATCGTGCCCGTGCCGGGCTCGATCTCCTCACCGCTGTAATCGCAGGTGCGTGTCTCGACCATTGGTTATCGGCCTCCGATGGAGTCGGCGTCGCGCTGGGTCTCCCGCAGCTGGAGCACGTCGCCCAGACGGACGGGACCCAGGACGTTCCGGGTGATGATCCGGCCCTGGTTCGATCCCTCTTGGATGCGGCACTTGACCTGCATGGCCTCGCCGTGCATCCCGGTCTTGCCGACGACCTCGATGACCTCCGCGGTCGTCGAGTCGCCGGTGCCCTCTTCTGCGCTCATGGGAGGTTATCGGAGCTCCGCGACCTTCTCGCCGATGTCCTCGACGTCGTCGGCGGCGTCGCCGGCGTCGACGACGGCGGCGGCGGCCGAGCCGACCTCGAGGCCGGCGGCCTGCCCGACCTCGTCCTGCGTGTCGACGAAGGCGACGGGGATCCCCTTCTCCTCGGCGAGCTCGGGGAGGTGCATCACAATCTCCTCGGGGGAGACGTCCTCGGCGACGATGACGAGGTCGGCGTTGCCGCGCTCGACGGCCTTGGTGGTCTCGTTGGTTCCTTTCTTCACGGTACCGGTGTCTCGGGCGACCTCGAGCGCTTCGAGGGATCGCTCCGCGAGGTCCGCCGGGGTGTCGTAGTCTACGTAAACGGGCATATGTTGTTCACCTATCCTCCGTGCGGGCTCGCGTGCCCGTCCCGTGGTCGGTCCCTAACGGAACGGCACATCATCAACCCCACAGAGGCTGTGCCCCGTGGTAGTCAGGACATCCATAAAAGCGCTTTCAATGTCTCGCGCGTGTGCGAGCGGGAGTCACGGGGCGAGATCGCGGGCAGGACCGGCCGTACCGCGGTCGCCGTCGCACCGCCCGCGGCGGACCCGGCGACACTCCGCGCTTTTTATGCGTCGCTCGCCCCTCAGTCGACTCGACGAATGGTCCGCCTCGTTCACTACTCCGACATCGAGAACGTCTTCGACGCCCCCGAGCGAGCGGCGCGCCTCGCCGGCCGGATCCGAGCGCTCTCGGGCCCCGACGCCGCGGTCGTCGGCACCGGCGACACGACCGCGCCGGGCGTCCTCTCGCTGGTCGCGACGGGCAGGCAGGTCCTCGACTTCTACGAGGTGACTGACACCGCCCTCGACACGTTCGGCAACCACGAGTTCGACTACGGTCCCGACCCGCTCCGCGGCCTCGTCGCCGACTCGCCCGCGACGTTCGTCTCCGCGAACGTCCGCGGCGAGGCCGGCGAGCCGTTCGGCCGCGACGAGGGCGTCGTCCCGTGGGCAACCCGCGAGGTCGACGGCGAGACGGTCGGGTTCGTCGGCGTCACCGACCCCGCGACGGACTCGCTTAACCCCATGGCCGCCGACCTCTCGTTCGACGACCCCGTCTCGGCCGCGCGCGACGCGCTGGCTGAGATGCGTGCCGCGGTCGCCGAGCGCGAGAGAGGCGGGGGCGGCGACGAGGGCCTCAATCACGTCGTCGTCCTCTCGCACCTCGGCGCGGGCGACGACGACCTCGCCCGCGAGCTCGATGTCGACGCGATCGCCGGCGGCCACGTCCACAGCCGTCGGAACGAGGTCGTCGACGATACCCTGCTCGTCCGACCCGGCGTCAACGGCGAGGCGGTGGCCGAGATCGACCTCGATTCCAAGCCGCCGGCCGCGACGCTCCACGAGCCCGACGGGGCCGACCCCGCGCCGGGGCTCGCCGACGCGCTCGCCGAGCGGATGGCCGCGGCCGACCTCGACGAGACCGTCGACACCGTCGACCGACCGATCGAGCGGTCCGGCGACGTGGTCCACGGCGGGGAGTGCCGCGTCGGCAACTTCGTCGCGGACGCGTTCCGGTGGGTCCACGACGCCGACGTGGGGCTGTCGAACGCGGGCGGGCTCCGCCAGGGCGACCCGTGGACGGGCGACGTGACGAAGGCCGACCTGATCAGCCTGATCCCGTTCGAGGAGCCGGTGGCGCTCGCGTCGGTCACCGGCGCGGAGCTCAGCGACGTGTTCCGCGAGATGGCCGCCCCCGACGTGGACTTCGGCGAGGACGACTGGTGGCACGGCCACGTCTCGAACGCCCGCGTCGTCTGGGACGACGACGCCGAACTGGTCTTAGAAGCCACCGTCGGGGGCGAGCCCATCGACCCGGACGCGCGCTACACGGTCGCCGTCTCGGAGTACCTGCTCCACTCCGAACACGAGTACCCGACGCTCGGCCAGCGTCATCGGGTCGACGAGGCGGACATCCAGTACGAGGTGTTGGCCGCTTACGCCCGCGAACACGGGATCGCCCCCGAAATTGAGGGACGGATCGAGATCCGGAACCGGGCCCCCGCGGCGGACGACGACTGAACGAGCGGCGACGGGCGGGCGGTCGGGATGCGAGTGTCGGATCGCGTCTCGAAGCGGCGAGTCCGGCGTCACGGCCCCGGTAGGTTCGATCGGGTCACCGAGAGAGAGTTTAACACTGTTTGTTTCGTGTGTACATATAGCACATGGACGCGCTTGACGAGGTGCTCGGGAAGTACGCGACGAGCCAGAAGCTGATGGATCACATCAGGTACACCGCCGAGTCGCTGAGCATGGAATTCGACGGCTGGGGCGAACAGTACGTGAGCGGTCCCAGTCTCTACGTCCTCATCGTCGCCGAGGTGAACTTCGCCGACTACACCGACCCCCTCGGCGACAACGAGTGGCCGGTCGACCGGTGCCGCGTTGTCACGGAGTCGCGTGATACGTTCACGAAGGTCGCCCGGGACGTGGCGTTCAGTCGAGACGGGGCCGTCATCGTGACCGGCGACGGTACCGTTCAGCGACAGATGGTGCGGGTCCGGAACCCCTCTCGCGGCGAGATCGAAGACGTCGACGGCCTCGAGTTCCCCGGCTGGATGGGGACCAAACACATGAGCGCCTTGGAGACGTCGCTCCGCGACGACGTCCTCTGGGGAATCACGCTCAGCGAGGAGGACGGACGCGTTACGACGTTCCTGAACGGTACGTACCAGGACTACCCTCGCGACGAGATCGGGGGGCGGTGGCGACCCGAGACGTAGGCGGACGCCCCACTGAGCGACGACCGCGAGGTTTCGGCGGGACCGTGCGCGTCCGTCGCCGCCACGGCTACTCGAGGTCGACCTCGACGTCGCGCTGGAGTCCGGCCGCCTTCACCGTGTTGTACAGCAACATCGCGCGCGTCATCGGCCCGACGCCGCCGGGGACCGGCGTGATAGCGCCCGCGACTTCTTCCGCCGACTCGTAGTCCACGTCGCCCACCAGCTCGTACCCCTTCTCGGTGTCGGCGTCGACGCGGTTGATCCCCACGTCGATCACGGTCGCGCCCTCTTTGAGGGTTGAGCCGTCGACGAACTCGGGGATACCGGCGGCCGCGACGACGATGTCCGCGTCGGCCAGTTCCCCCTCTAGGTCTTCGGTTCGGGAGTGGCAGACGGTCGTCGTCGCGTTGCCGGTCGGGGACTTCTGTATCAGCAGGTTCGCCATCGGCTTGCCGACGATGTCGGAGCGGCCGACGACGACCGCGTCCGCGCCCTCCGTCTCCACGTCGTAGGCGGCGAGCAGCTTCTGGACGCCGTGGGGGGTACAGGGCTTGAACCGGGCGTCGCCCGCGACGAGGCGGCCGACGTTCTCCGGGTGGAAGCCGTCAACGTCCTTCTCGGGGGCGATCCGCCGGAGGACGGTCCGCTTGTCCACGTGGTCCGGGAGCGGGAGCTGGACCAATACCCCGTGAACGTCGTCGCGGTCGTTGAGGTCGTCGATCGTCTCGTACAGCCGCTCGGCGGGCGCGTCCGCGTCGATCTCGACATGGAAGCTCTCGATGCCCACCTCCTCGCAGTCGCGCTGTTTCATCGAGACGTACGTCTCGCTGGCGGGGTCGCCGCTCATCAGCACCGTGGCGAGGCCCGGCTCGACCCCGGAGTCGGACAGCCGCGACACCTCGTCGGCGACCGCGTCTCGCACGTCCGCCGCGACCGCCTCCCCGTCGATGATCTCCGTCATGAGCGATTCTCGTCGTCCCCGCGGTAAAAGTGAACCGGGATCATGCGTATCGAGTCTCTCATAACTCCCAGGTTATACGTATATATGGATCAGCTACTCCGGGAACAGCTCTTCCTCGCCCTCGACGGCGTCGATCGCGGCGACCTCCGCGTTGGTCAGTTCGAGGTCGGCCGCCGCGAGGTTGGCGCGGAGGTGGGCCTCGCTCGACGCCTTCGGGATCGTCACCACCGGCTCCTTCGCGGCCGCCCACGCGATCGCGACCGCCTCGGGCGTCGCGTCGTGCGCCTCGGCGACCGCGGCGACGGCGTCGATCTCGCGCACCCGACCGCCAGCGAGCGGCGAGTAGGCGACGACCGGATACCCGTGTTCGCGGGCGTGACCGAGTAGCTCGGGTCGGAGGAACAGCGGGTGGAGTTCGGTCTGGTGGGCCGCGGGCGGCCGTCCGAGAACCTCGATCGCGCGGTCGAGGTCCGCGACCTCGAAGTTCGAGACGCCGACGTTCCGCACGAGTCCGTCGTCGCCCACGCGGTCGATGGCGGGCAGCGTCGTCTCGGGGTCGTAGTCGCCGCGAGGGCGGTGAACGTACAGCAGGTCTATCGCGTCGACGCCGAGCCGGTCCGCGCTCTCGCGGGCCGCGGACGCGACCGCGCCGGCCGCGAGGTCGTCTGTCCAGAGCTTCGTCGCGACGGTCACGTCGCCGCGGTCGAGGTCGCCGTCGGCCAGCCCGGCGGCGAGCCCGTCGCCCACGACCGCCTCGTTGTCGTAGATCCGAGCGGTGTCGAGGTGGCGGTAGCCGACGGAGACCGCCGTCGCGACCGCACCCGGATCGTCGATCCCCATCGTTCCGAGACCGACCGGCGGGAGGTCCATGTCGCGACGTGCGCGGGACGGGAACTAAAGGCTCTCGCCGTGTGAGCTGGACGGCGGGGCCGCGCTCGCGGCCGTGAGTTGACGCCAGCAGTTACGAGCGCGGCCCCCGTACGGACGCTCATGTTTCCCTTCCCCTTACATAGTCGTCGACCCGCCCTCCAGCGCTCGCGCGTCGCGTCGGTGGTCGGCGCCGACGCCGCATGAGCCGGACCGGCGCGTGGTCGCTCCCGACGGCCGCGGGACGCGTCGCGGTCGCCCCGGGCGAGATACGCGTCCGGAACCGACTCGACCGCGTGTGCGTCGAGGGGCTCCGGGCCCTCGCGAACGGCTGAGCGCCTTCCGTCGGTCGCGACGTTTCGGGGTCGGCGGTCGCCGCCGCTATCGCCGCGCTCGGGACGCTACTGGAGTGGGTCGGCAGCGGTGGGACTGGTGGCGGGATCGCCGCGTTCGGGCTCGTGACCGGGTTCGCCGGGGTTTGCGTCTCGGCCGTCCGGAACGCGCGGACGGAGATACCGCTGCGAGACGTCCGGCGCGCCGAGTTCAGGGACGGCGACGTGGTCGTCGTTCACGAGGACGAAGACGGCGACGCGGTCGAGACGGCCTTCCGACCGCGGTCGCCCGCGGCCCGGAACGACGCGGCGCTCGCGCTCCGCCTTCGCGGCGTCGACCTGCGCGGTGCCGACGACGCCGACGGCGTCTCTCGGACCGTCGTCGACGCGCCCGAGACGGAACTCGTCGCGTGAACCGTGACGGCTCGTCCCGTTGTCCTACCGGGGTTCACCGCGTCATCGACACCGACCGCTCGACGACCTCGTACCCCTGCGCGGCGAGCGCCTCGGCGTAGTACCGCTCGGCGACCCGCCCCTGCGGGAGCCGCCGGAGGCCGAACCGGCGCGTCGGTCGCAGTTCGAGGTCGACGACGGTCCCGCCGTCGGTCGTCTCGCGGACCGTCGCCGCGTATGAGGCCCACGGCCGACCGTCCGCCGTCCCCTCTATCTCGACCGTCGCGACCGGCGGGTGGTCGGAATCGCTCTCGCCGACCGCGGCGTCGTCGACCGCGTCCCTCCCGCTCACGTCGACGGAGAGGTCGAGCTCGACCGACTTGAGGCCGAGGAGATACGAGAACTCGTAGGTCGCGTCCGTCCCGGGCGCGCTTCTGTCGGTAGCGGCGTCGGTCGACGCTGCCGTGTCGGCGGCGCTCCGGACCTCGTCGGCGACGCCCCACTGGAACGCGAGGTTCGGCGGTCTCGCCGACCCGAACCGCCGGACGACCGCTCCGGGCGACGCGTCCGTCCGGAGGCGAGTCGAGCCGCGCCGTCGAAACACGGGCACGCGGAGCGCGACGACGATGACGGCGCCGACAGCCACGCCGGGCCAGAACGAGATGGCGACGACCGCCGCGAGAAACGCGACGACGACGAGCAGCGCGAGGGTCCAGCCGACGGCGCGCTCCGCCCGGCGGTAGCGGGCGACGACGGACCGCACGTCCGATGCGTCTGTGTCGAGGGGCTGACTCGCGGAGGGCGAGGGCATCGCCCGCGCTTCGGGGACCGATCACATGTCCGTTTTGATCGCGCGGCCGTCGCGAGTCACACGCCGAATCAGATCCCGCCGTCGGCGTCGGGCGGCGCTCGCCCGCAGATGCTCACGAGGTCGTGGAGGTCGTCGATCTCGTAGGTCGGGTGGCAGTCCAGTTCGGTCGACCGGCGGTGAGGGCGGCGGAGGAACGCGGAGTCGATTCCCGCGTTGTCGGCCGCGCGCACGTCCGACTCGTTGTCGCCGACGAACAGCGCCGTCTCGGCGCCGAGGTCCTCGAGGGCGCGCTCGATGTAGTACGGCGAGGGCTTCTTCCGCGAGAGGCTGGCCACCGAGGGGTCGCGGCCGTACGCGACCTCGAAGTGGTCCGCGAGCCCGAAGTGGTCCAAGAGCGCGTCGACGGTCGCCTGCTGGTTCGAGGAGACGACGCCGAGGGAGGCGTCCAGCGCGCGGACGACGTCCACGTCGTCGTACGGCGTCTTCTGTCCCTCCCGGGCGGCGTCGATCTGCGCCGCCGACGCGACCTCGTCTCTGACCCGCCAGAACTCCGCCGGGTCGACGCCGTAGCGCTCGCAGATGTCGGCCAGGGTGGCGGGGTCGACCCCGACGGCGACGTCGTCGACGTGGGCGAGGTCCGGGTCCTCGACGCCGAGGCTCACGAAGGCGTCCCAGGCGGCCTCGCGGAGCGTGTCGAACGGCGTCCGCCCGACCAACACCCCGTCGTTGTCGAAGACGACGGCGTCGTACACGCATCGCCGTGGGTGGGTAACGGGCAAAAAGGTTTCACACGTCGGCCGGTCGGTGCCTCAGACGCCGAAGAGCCGGAGGAAGAGCCCGGCGAGCAGCGCCAGCGCACCGACGATCACGCCGACGAAGGGGATCGGTACCGGGAGCGGGATCACGATCAGCGCGACGCCGACGGCGATCAGCGCGGTCGAGAGCCTCACGGGATCGCTTCGCCGTCGACGCTCAAATACCTTCAGGCGGATTGCGCGCGGCTGACGACCGCCCCCGGCGAGCGCGATAACTCCCGCACTTTCAATACCCGTCCCGTCGAACTCTCAGAACGGACCATGAACATCTCTGATATCGCAGTGCCGGAATACGTCGAGGTCGACGTCGACGAGCGTCTCGCCAAGGTCCGTTCTATCTTCGAGCGAGAGAACCCGAAGGGGATCGTCGTCGTCGAGGACGGCGAGTACGCCGGGGTCGTCGGGGAGAAACAGCTCATGCGCTCGCGCATGGAGGACGACACGAAGGTGTCGGCGGTGATGAAGCCGGCGCCCTCCGTCGACCGTCACGAGGACGTCCGCGAGACCGCCCGGCTCCTCGTCGAGGGCGACGTGAAGATCGCGCCCGTCTACGAGGACGAGAAGCTCTTCGGTATCGTCACGGTCGACCAGATCCTCGAGGCCGTCCTCGACAGCCTCGACGCGATCACCGTCGGCCAGATCGCCACCGAGGACGTGATCGGCATCGGTGAGACCGAGAGCGTCGGGCGCGCCATCAACCGCCTCCGCGAGAACGGCGTCTCCCGACTGCCGGTCCTCGGCGACGACGGCGACCTCGTCGGCGTCGTCACCACGAACGACATCGTGGAGTTCGTCGTCCGCGACCAGGAGCGACAGGGCAGCGGCGACCGCGCGGGCGACATCGACCGGATGCTCGACATCCCCGTCTACGACATCATGTCGAGCCCCGTCGTCACCGCGCGGAACGCCGAGACCGCCCAGGCGGTCGTCGAGCGCATGTTCGACAACGACGTCTCCGGGCTAGTCGTCACGCCCGAGGGCGTCGACACCGTCGCCGGGATGGTGACGAAGACCGACGTGCTGCGCGCGCTCACGTTCACCGAACAGGATTCGATGGACGTCCAGATCACCAACGTCGACCTGTTGGAGGGGACCTCCCGCGAACACATCGTTGAGTCCATCGAGCAGGTCGCCGACAAGTACGCGGACATGCACGTCATCCACGCGCACGTCCGACTCCACGCGCACAAGGAGAAGCTCCGCGGCACGCCCCTGATCCAGTGTCAGATCCGCCTCCGCACCAACGAGGGTCAGGTCGGCGGCTCCGGCGAGGGGTACGGCGCCGAACACGCCTTCCACGTCGCGCTCGACAAGCTGGAGCGGAACGTCTTGGAGATCAAGGGCGTCAACGCTGACGAAGAATACCGCGGCCAGCTCCTCCGGAAGCTCGGCGACCTCTAAGTCGGTAGCGACCCGCGACGGCGGACGCGCGCTTCGCGTCGCCGTCGACAGACCCCGACCGCACCGCCGGGACGGGACCGTCTCCGGCGTGCGTTTCCGTCGCTGCGTCTCATTCTTCCCCGCCGATCACGCGTCCGAGCCCTCGGCGAGTCCGTCGCCGACGATCCGGAAGGTCGCGGTGTCGCCGGCCGGCTTCGACCGGTGCTTCTCGAGGGTGGCACGGCGGTTCCCACCGCGGTACCGGTCGACGCGCAGGATGGCCCCGGTCCAGTGGTTGAGGGTGTTCCCGCCGAGCGCGCGGTCGCGGTCGCCGTCCGGGTCGGTGAACACCTGGTTCGTGATGATCACAGCGATGTCGTGACGGCGGGCTAACGAGAGGAGGTGCGTCACCTGCTTCGCGACCTTCCGGAGCGACTCGCCGCCCTCGGTGTCACTGGCGCGCTCCAGCCGGTAGAAGCCCGTCGCGGAGTCCAACACGATCAGCTCGACCTCCTCGGCGAGCTCCTCGGCGTCGCGCACAGCCTCGCGCTGGTCGTCAAAGTCGTACGCCTCGGAGATCACGAGCCGCGAGGCGATCGAATCGACCGTCTCGTCGGTGTCCGGGTCGTCGGCGCGGCCCGCGGCCAGCTGCTCGAACCGATCGATCGAGAGCCCCTCGGTGTCGACGTAGAGGGCGCGGTCGCCGCCGGCCGCGACCTCCACCGCGGCCGCGAGCGCGAGGTTCGTCTTCCCGGCGGCCGGCGGCCCGTACACCTGCGTGACGACGCCGCGCTCGAAGCCGCCGCCCAACAGCTCGTCGACCGGGCGACAGCCGGTCGGGATCGGATCGCTCACTGTGAAGTGATCCGCCCGCGCTCGTATTTAAACGGTCGATCGCGTCGCCGTCGGGAGAGCGCCGTCCCACATCGACATGAGTCGCTCCCCGTCGGAGAGAGCCGGCGCTCGTCGGGGTGTGATAAGTGTGAGAGAAACGGAGATAGGCGCCATTCGCGTCGAACGACGGCCGAAATCCGGTAGTGCGTGCGGACGCGCCGTCCGCTACGTGGGGGTTAGTTGCGGACGAGGTTCGTCGCGCGGGGTCCCTTGGGGGACGATTCGATGTCGAATTCCACTTCCTGACCCTCCTCGAGGTCCGGGCCGCCGACGTCTTCCATGTGGAAGAACACGTCTTCGTCGTCGTCGAGGTCGCCGTCGTCAGTCGAGATGAAACCGTAGCCGCCAGTGTCGTTGAAGAAATCAACCTTACCGTTTGCCATTGCGAATAGACGTACAGCCCGTTTGGGGATAACCCTTGCGAGGGCCACGGTACCACGGAGGTTCCGGACGTTCGTCTATCGGGGATATTCCGTGTACGGCCGTCTCTCAGGGGCGTCTCGCCGGTCTGCGGCGGTCGCGGTCGTGTTCACCGCGCGCAACCAGCCGCGGGGTTCATTTACGAGCGACTACGTAGTTCGGGCAACGACATGGAGCGCCGCCACTTCCTCCGATCGCTCGCCGCCACCGGAACCGCCGCCGGCGCGACCGCCACGGCCGGCTGCGCCGGCGTCCTCGGCGACTCCGGCGACGACGGGACGATCCTCGGCCCGCCGGAACAGAATCGCGGCGAGCCGGTCCACCCGATCCACGGCGACGAGATGCCCGAGTTCACCGTTCCCGACCCGATCGCGGGCGAGGAGATATCGACGACGCAGTTCGAAGGGGAACGCGCGTTCCTCTGGACGTCCTTCTACACGAACTGTCCGGACGGCGTCTGTCCGGCGCTCATCCTCCGGCTGCGGCGCGTTCAGGAGGTCGCCGCCGAAGAGGGGTTCGGCGACGAGGCCGCGTTCCTCCCGCTCACCTTCGACCCGGAGCGCGACACGGCGGACGTGCTCCGCGAGTACGCCGGGCAGCGCGGCGTCGACCTCGACGCCGGGAACTGGCACTTCCTCCGCCCGGAGAGCTACGAGGCGGGCGTGGAGCTGATGGACGAGAACTTCGGACTCAAGATCGAGAAGACGGACGGCGAGCAGTACGAGAACCTGGAGTACGCGTTCCCGCACTACGGGCTCATCCTGCTGGTCAACAAGCGGGGTATCGTCGAGCGGGCGTACCCGCGCGGGCCGGCCACCGACGTCGAACGGATCGTCGACGACTTCCGACGGGTGGTCACGGCGTGAGGCGACGGCACCTCTTGGCGGGGCTCGCGAGCGTCGGCGTCCTCGGCGGCGCGGGGGCCGTCGCGACCGGCGGGGTACCGGACGCGCTCGGTGGCAACGACGCGCCCGAACTCGTCGAGCCGATAACGCTCGACACGGTCGACGCGCCGGGGAGCCGCGATGGCGAGGTGACGCTGCCCGCCCCGGACCGACCGACGTTCGTCGACTTCTTCGGGACGTGGTGTCCGCCCTGCGCCGAGCAGATGCCGGCCCTCGCGGAGGCGCACGATCGGATCGGCGACGAGGTGCTGTTCGTGTCGGTGACGACGGAGCCCGTCGGTGAGGCGGTCAGCGAGGAGACGGTGGCCGACTGGTGGCGGGAGAACGACGGCGACTGGCTCGTCGCCGCCGACGTCTCCGCCGAACTCGCGGCGCGACTCAACGTCGGAAGCTACCCGAGCGCGCGCGCCGTCGACGCCTCCGGGCGCGTCCGCTGGGCCACGTCCGGGACCCACACCACCGAGGAGTTCATCGAGGGTATACGGCAAGCGCTCGACGGATGACGGGGCGACCCGACTCATGACCGACGTCTCGCTTGCGACAAACGTCCCGCTGGCCGTGACCGCGGGTGTGACAACGTTCTTTTCGCCGTGCGCGTACCCGCTCCTGCCGGGATACGTGGGCTTCTACGTGAACTCCGTCGACGCCGACTCCGCGTCCGTCGTCGGGGCGGGGGCTCGAGGGATCGCGGCCGCGATCGGCGTGTTAGCGACGTTCGCGCTGCTCGCGGGCGCGACCGTCCGGATCGGCTACTCGACGCTGTCGAACATCACGGTGTTCGAGACGCTCGTCGGCGGGCTGCTGATCGCCTTCGGACTGCTCGTGGTTTCCGGGCGCGCGCCGTCGATATCCGTGCCGCTGCCGGAGCGGCGGTCGAGCGTGTTCGGGTTCGGCGTCTTCGGCGCGGGGTACGCACTGGCCGGCGCCGGCTGTGTGGCCCCGGTGTTTCTCAGCGTCGTCGCCCGGGCGATCGCGCTCCCGTCCGAGACGGCGGTACTCCTCCTCGGCGTCTACGCCGGAACTGTCGCCGTCCTGATGGCCGCGACGACCGTCGCGACGGGCGTCGGTCTCGTCAGCAACGCCAACCGGGTGATGAACCACGCGGGACTGCTGAAGCGGATCGCGGGCGCCGTGATGATCGTCGCGGGGATCGGCCAGCTGTACCTCTCGCTGGTCGTGTACTGAGGCCGGACTCGTCTCCCGAACACGGACGGGCCGCGTCTCGCTCCCCGAAACGGGTCCCGTAGATTCTTAACCGATACAGCGGAACTTCCGTACAGCCGAACCGATCGGTTCGGTCCCCGTATCATGAACCTAGACGAGTTCACCGCCGCGAACGCACCGACCGACAGCGCGGAACCGTTCCAGCGCGAGAACAGCTACACCCTAGACGTCGATGTCGACGGCACCGTCATGGCGAAGGCCGGCTCGATGGTGGCGTTCACGGGCGACGTGTCCTTCACCGGGAAGGCCTCCGCGGAGGGCGGTATCACCGGGTTCCTCAAGGAGGCCGCTACGAGCGAAGGAACGCCGATCATGGCCGTCGAGGGGCAGGGCCACGTTTACTTCGCCGACGACGGCAAGAAGGTCCAAGTCGTCGAACTCGACGCCGGCGAGTCGATCACGGTCAACGGCGAGGACGTGCTCGCCTTCGAGGAGTCGCTCTCCTACGAGATCAACACGATCGACAGCCTCGCTGGCGCGCTCGCCGGGGGCTTCAGCAACGTCTACCTCGAGGGGCCGGGCTACGTCGCGATCACCACCCACGGCGACCCGATCGTCCTCGAACCGCCGGTGTCGACCGACCCGAGCGCGACCGTCGCGTGGAGCGGCACGTCGCCGGACGTGGAGGTCAACCGCAGCCTCTCGGACATGATCGGCCAGGAGTCGGGCGAGCGCTACCAGATGCGCTTCGGCGGCGAGGGGTTCGTCGTGGTCCAGCCGCGCGAGGAACACGTCTGAGGCGGCGACGGGAAGTCAGCCCGGTAGCCCGGGGCTATCGCGCCGCCAGCCAGCCGGCGAAGTCGCCGGTGAGGAAGCCGACGTAGTCGACGACGCCGAGGTACAGCACGACGACCACGACGATCAGGATCGGGACCCGGACCGCCCAGATCCAGACTGCGTCGAGGCCGGCGCCGTCAGCGATCCCCTTTCTGAGCTCCTCGCGGCCGACGTCCGGGATCACCCAGCCGACGAACAGCGCGAGCAGCAGCGAGCCGAGGACGAGCAGGATCCCGTCCGCGAGCCCGTCGTACAGGCCGAGGAAGATCGAGTCGATCGTGACCGGGACGCCGAGCAGGAAGACGGCGGCTCCGAGCGCGGCCGACGCGGGCACCCGGGCGACACCGACCTCGTCGATGAGGTAGGAGACGAGCACCTCGAGGATACTGATCGCGGAGGAGAGCGCGGCGATCCCGACCATGCCGAAGAAGACGACGCCGAGGATCCGGCCGCCGGGAATGCCCGCGAACGCGGCGGTGAGGCTCACAAAGATCGTCCGCGGGCCGCCGGCGCCCGGTTCGATCCCGATCGAAAAGAGGACGGGGAAGACGACGAAGCCGACGAGGACGGCGACGAGCGTGTCCAGCGCCGCAATGATCCCGGCGTCGGCCGCGAGGTTCCGGTCCTCGCCGAGGTAGGAGGCGTACGTTATCATCACGCCCATCCCGAGCGACAGCGTGAAGAACGCCTGTCCGGCGGCGGCGGGGAGGATCTCAGTCCAGTTCGCGGCGATTGTGGCGAAGTCGGGCGAGAGGTAGTAGGCGTACGCCGCGCTCGCGCCGTCGAGGGTGAACCCGTACGCGGCCAGTCCGACGAGCAGGACGAGTATGGCCGGCACCATCACCTTCACGCTCAGTTCGATCCCCCGCCTGACGCCGGCGGCGATGATCCCGACGACGAGCAGCATGAACATGGCGTGGAAGAGGAGGGTGTCGAGCCCGGTCGAGACCGACTCGTACAGCGCGTCCGCGGCCGCCGGGTCGGCGACGGTGAAGCCCTCTGTGATCCCGATGAGCGTGTAGCGCAGGAACCACCCCGCGACGACGCTGTAGTACGAGAGGATGATGAAGCCGGTGACGACGAACAGCCAGCCGGCGGACGACCAGACGCCGCTGCCCAGTTCCCGAAGCGCCCCGACTGGGTTCCGGTCGGTGCGGCGCCCGATGACGAACTCTACGAGGATCGCCGGGAACCCGATCAGCGCGACGAACGCGAGGTAGGTGATCAGAAACGACGATCCGCCGTACTGGCCGGTGATGAACGGGAACCGCCAGATGTTCCCCAGCCCGACTGCGCTCCCGACCGCGGCGAGGATGAACCCCGCCCGCGTCGCCCACGTCTCGCGTGCCATTGGTGTGCTGGATGAAATCCCTCTCCCCGATAAAAACGTGTCTCTCTGGGCCGCTTACTGCTGATAATCGAACATGATCAATCGGTCACCGGCCCGGAGACGAACGTTTGCCGCCGTGCGTCCGTCGACACGTCGGCCGGTCGGACCCGCATCGGGGACCGTGAATTTAATAGCCGGACAGGGACCTCACGAGGTATGGAACGCGTAGATGTCGCGATCGTGGGCGGCGGGCCGGCCGGGTCGTCCGCGGCGCACGCGGCCGCGACCGGCGGGGCGGACGCCCTGGTCGTCGAGAAAGGGGTCCCCCGAGCCGACCGCGACGGCCTCGGTCCCGACTCGACCGACGCGGCCGGGATCTTGGACTACTGGGTGGACATCATGGGGATCCACCCCGACGAGTTCGACGACGGAGTAATTCAACGCGAGCTGAACCGCGCCGAGTTCCGGGGGCCCGACGAGTCGGCGACGCTCACTTCCACCGGCATCGACTCCTCGTACGACAAGTTCGGCTACACCTTCCAGCGGGCGCGGTTCGACGACTGGCTCCGCGACCGAGCCGAGGAGGCCGGGGCCGAGTACCGCGTCGGGACCTCCGTCCGCGGCGTCGACACTGACCTCTCGGTGGGCCCCGCCGACGGCGATCCGCGCCACACGCTCGAAATCGCGGACGGCGGCACCGTCGGCGCCGAATTCGTCGTTCTCACCGACGGCCCGCAGCGGACGGTGACGAACCGCGTCCTCGACGAGTACCTGCCCGCGGACGCGCAGGCCTCCGAGCGGTTGGCCTCCCGGACCGCGAACCACATCGCGTATCAGGAGTATCGGCGCGTTCCCGAAGACGTGTTCGAGGAGGTCGAGGACGCGCTGGTCTTCTGGTGGGGCGTGATGCCGGGCGAGACCGCGTACCCGTGGATATTCCCGAACGCGGACCGTGTCTGCCGGGTCGGGCTGACGATGCCGATCGGCCTCGACATCGACGAGATCGACGCCTCGGAGTACGCCCTCCTCCGCGAGGACGACGAGTCGATCCCGCAGGGCGGCGAGTACATCCGCCGACTCTTGGAGTGGCAGTACGGCGACGAGTACGACATCGAGGAGGAGTTCCCGCTCGTCGAGGACGCGGGCAAGCGGGGCGGGACGGAGACGTACCCGATCTCGTCTACCCGGCCGATCGACTCGCCCGTGGAGGCCGGCATCGCGGTCGCGGGCGGCGCGATGGGGACCACGTCGGCGTTCCACGAGGGCGGCGATCACGTCGCGGTCCGAACCGGCGCGATCGCGGGCGAACTCGCCGCCGAGGGCGACTTGGCCTCGTATAACCGCCGCTGGAAGGAAGCGATCGGCGACGAGGTCGTCCGCAACGTGACGATGGCCGACATGGTCGCGGAGTACGAGCCCGCCGACTGGGACCGCGTCATCGCCGCGGCCGACGCGATGCTCGCCGCCGAGACCGGCGACGACCTCCTCTCGCAGCCGTACCGCTCCGGGTGGGAGTCGCTCAAGCTGCTGGTCGGTTACAAGTGGAACAAGCGCCGGGTGAAGAAGGGGTACGTCGGCATCGACGAGAGCGAGTACGTGTACTGACCCGCGGACGCCGTCGACCGCGTCGCCGGCGGCGCTGCCCCCCGACGAGACCGGTCCCGCTACCGGATCACGGGCGCCGCCAGCTCCACCGGCTCCGCGTCGATCCCCGCCACGTCAACCGGTTCGGTCTCGTGGGTCGGCCACCGACCGGTCTTCGTGAGCCGCTCCGTCAGGTCCGGCGCGACGAGGTGCGTGTCCTCGCTTTTCGTTCCTCGGACCGTCGGATTCCACGCGTAGCCCATCGGCCACCGGACGGGCTCGTCGCCGTCGGGCGTCGCTATCCACTCTCGGCCCGCGAACCCGGCCGCGCCGCCCTGGTGGTGCTTCTCCCATTCGTCGGCGAAGCCGACCGCGTCGTACGCCTCTCGGATCGCCTCGAACACGTCGCCGGCGGCGTCGGGGGCGTCCGCGGACGCGGCGTCACCGTCTCCTCCGACGAGCGTCCCGGCCGCCGCGGCCTCGGTGGCTCGGATCGCGGTGGCCTCGACGCGCGCCGCGGCGCGGTGTCGCTCCTCGAACCAGTCCGGCGCGTCGAAGGCCACCGTCCGCGTCATCGAGGCGTAGAGCCCCGCCCGCTCCGCGGTGACCGAGACGAGCGCGTAGTCGCCGAGCGCGGCGTCGCTCGGGGTGTAGTGGCGGAACGCCTGCGCTCGCTCCGCGCCGCCGACGAGGACGACCGGCGTGTCCACGTCGCGGGAGGCGAGCGAGATGTCAATGCCGGCCGCGACCTCGTACTCCGGGTCGTCGGGTTCGAGGTTCCGGCAGACGGTCTCGACGGCGGCCGCGACCTCCCGACCCAGCTCGCGGTACCGCTCGACGTCGTCGTCGGTGAGGGGTTGTCGGAGCCGGCTCCCGTCGACCGCCTCGAAGCCGGACACGTCGAAGTCCGCGGCGGCGGGCGCGGGCGACCGCTCGGCGACCGCCGCGGCGAGTGAGTCGGCGTACCACGGGAACGACTCGACCGCGAACGCGTCCGGAAGCTCCTCGTCGGCGAGCCGGTCCGCCTCGATGTCGTCGGCGATTACGCGGAGTTCGCCGTCGTAGCCAGCGGCCGCGACGCCCGTCGCCGCGTCGGCGTCCACGACGTTGTCGCCGCCGGTGAGCCACGCGAACCCGTTCGGCCGCGCGAACCAGACCGCTTCGAGTCCGCGCTCGGCGAGGTAGGCGTCCAGCCTGTCCGTGCGGGCGGCAAGGTCGACCATACGGACGGACTGTCGCCGAACGGGTAAAACCGGTCGGAACCCGTCTGCGCGCGGACGCCGTGCGACCGCTCCGTACCCGCCGTCCGGTCGACACCGACCGACGACCCGCCTGGGCCGCGACCGTCGCCGCGCCGTCTCCCGATCGAGCCGCCGGGCCGGCCCCGCGGGCGGTTCGAAACGAAAGGTTCAATTATGTCCCACGGAAACGACGAGACGCGTCAGTAAGCCCCTTCGGGTTGGTAGTCTAGTCCGGTTATGACACCTCCTTGACATGGAGGAGGCCGGCGGTTCAAATCCGCCCCAACCCACTTTCTTGCGGCCGATACCACACGACGGCGGGAGTCCCGGATGTAATCACCGGACGATATAGCGACGAGTTCAGCGGAGGCAGTGCGTTATTCTGTCTAACTGAACACTGAACGAGTCATCAGACTGTGATCGCAAACCCGTCGTTCGGGGAGATTTTCTGAGCAGAGATTCTTCCCTCCGAGCATAAGTTTCCGATCCGAGGTCACCTCCGAATTCGGCTCCCGATTTGCGCTACAACTCCCGGTTGTAATCGTCGCGGTCGTGGCGGTAACCGGATTGTCACTGTACCTCTCTGTGACTATGGCCGCGGCTTCCGGCCTCCTCGTCGGAACCATCGTCGGCTTGCTCGTCGCTGCTCTCGCAACGATACTCGATTAATTCCATCGGCTATCGGTGGACGACCCGGGACGGACGCTTGATCCGGCGGTACGTCGAGGGGTCCTGATCCGCCGCGAGCCGGGGGACCTCACCGCGTCGGTCGGGGGTGGCTAATGAGAAGTTTCTTTTACCTCACCCCGGAGAATAGCGGTAGATGAGTGACCGAGGCGGTCGACCGTCGGACCGAACCGAATCCCCCGCTTCGAGCGGTGAAACGGCGGGTTCCTTCGATCCGGCGTCGCCGACCTCGTCCGCCCCGGTCGCCGACGACGGCGCGTCGACCGGGCGACTGGTCGTCGTCTGCGGGCTGCCCGGCGTCGGCAAGACGACCGTCGCCGAGCGGATCGCCGACCACGTCGACGGGCGGATCCGGCGGACCGACGTGATACGCAAGCAGCTGTTCGACGACCCGGAGTACACCGACGCGGAGACCGAGGCGGTCTACGCCGAACTGCTCGCGCGCGCTCAGGACGATGTCGACGACGGGGGCGCCGTCGTCCTCGACGCGACGTTCGCGGATGCCCGGTTCCGGGCGGACGCCCAGGAGACGGCCGCCGAGGCCGCGGCCGAGTTCGACCTCGTCGAGGTCGCCTGCGACGAGGCGGTCGTCGAGCGCCGGATCGAGCGCCGAGACGGGATCAGCGACGCCGACTTCGAGATCCACCTCCACTTCAAGGAGCTGTTCGACGAGGTGGCGTCGGAGCACGTCGTCGTCGACAACTCCGGGACCGAGGCGGAGACGTTCGCGCAGGTCGACGCGGCGTTCGGCGAGCGGGCGACCGACGGCGGCGCGGCCGGGTACGACGCGGCCGGGTACGACGCGACCGACGGCGACGCGACCGACGGCGACGCGACCGGCGAAGGTACGGCCGTCGAAGATTCGACTGCCGACGGAGACGATCGGTCGACCACGCTCACCGACGCGGAGTGAGGTCGGTCCGGCGCCCCGGGGCGCCGTCGTCGTGCGAACGGATCGCGTGACGGGCGCACACACGCGTCTCCAATCACTTATACGGGCGAGCGCACAACGGAAGGTATGAGCGAAGAATCCGGGCGGAAGAACCTCCGCATGCCCAACGACGACGAAGTGTTCGCCGTAGTGACAGAACACCTCGGCGGCAACCACGTCCAACTGCGCTGCGCCGACGGCGAGGAACGACTCGGCCGGATCCCCGGCCGCATGAAGTACCGCACGTGGATCAACGAGGGCGACGTGGTCCTCGCCGAGCCGTGGGACTGGCAGGACGAGAAGGCGAACGTCGAGTGGCGGTACGATGACGAGGACGCCGACCAGCTCCGCCGCGAAGGCCACATCCAGTAGCGACGCCCGACTCGTCGGGCGAGCGGACCGCCCCGGACGCGCAGTTGTGTTGTCACCGATCGATGCTCTCGCCGCTCTTCTCGATTACGCCGCGACCCGGCAGCGGGTCGTCTCGGTCCCCGAACCGGCCGGCGGAAAGATACGGTCAGTACGGCGACGGCCACCGATTCCGCCGGAATCGGGACCGATCGAGAGCGGCCGGGGCGGCCGAGTCGCTCCGGCTCATCCTCCGTAGTGTGTAGTATTGTGGTCTATATCCAAAACCGTTATCAGTCCCGGGCGTGTACCCGGTGGTATGAGTTCGACAGAAGCCGCTCCCGCAGAACCGATCCAGCTGGACGACGCCGACGCGTTCGGCGACCGAGTCGCCGAGAACGATGTCGTTCTCGTCGACTTCTACGCCGACTGGTGCGGTCCGTGCCGGATGATGGAGCCCGCCGTCGAGGCGGTCGCGAGCGACACCGACGCGGCGGTGCTGAAGGTCGACGTCGATGTCCACCAGGCCCTGGCCGGCGAGTACGGCGTCCAGGGGATCCCGACGCTGCTCGTGTTCGCCGACGGTGAGCCGGTCGAGCGTATGGTCGGCGCGCAGAGCGAGCAGGCGCTGACCGACGCGGTCGGCGAACACACCGCCTGAATCGGTCCGACAGGCGTCACACACTGAACACCCGAGACGCGGGACCGCGCCGGCCATCGCGGCCCGAGTCGCCGAAACCGACACCATGAGAACGATCCAACTCGACGACGACGGTATGACCCCGAGAGAGCTCCGCGCGGACGTCCCGGCCCTCGGCGACGCGGCGTACTTCAACTTCGGCGCGCACGGGCCGAGCCCGGAGTACGTCGTCGAGGCGGCCGGGTCCTTCATCGAGGAGCACGAGTACGGCTCCGCGACCACCGACCCGTACGGCCACGCGTTCGAGACGTACGACCGCGTTCGCGAGCGGATCGCGGCGTTCGTCGGCGCCGACCCCGAGGAGGTCGCGCTGACGGAGAGCACGACCGACGGGATCACCCGCGTCGCCGGCGCGATCGACTGGGAACCGGGCGACGTGGTCGTCCGGACCGATCTCGAACACCCGGCAGGCGTCCTCCCGTGGAAGCGCCTCGAACGCGAGGGCGTCGAAGTCCGCGTCCTCGAAACGGAGGCGGGCCGCGTCGACCGCGACGAGTACGCAGCGGCGGTCGCGGACGCCCGGCTCGTCTGTTTCAGCGCGATCACGTGGACCCACGGCACCCGCCTCCCCGTCGCCGACCTCGTTGAGGTCGCGAACGACGCGGGCGCGTTCACCCTCGTCGACGCGGTTCAGTCGCCCGGGCAGGGCGCGATGGACGTGAGCGAGTGGGGCGCCGACGCGGTCGCCGCGGCCGGCCACAAGTGGACGCTCGGCCCGTGGGGCGCCGGATTCCTCTACGTGGACCGCGACGCCGCGGCCGATCTCGCGCCCCACGCGGTCGGCTACCGCGGCGTCGAGGACCCGACCGGCGACGAGATCGAGTTCAAGCCGGCCGCAGGGCGCTTCGAGGTCGGGACGACGACGGCGGCGGCGCACGTCGGCCTCGTCGAGGCGCTCGACGCCATCGAGGCGGTCGGCCTCGACGCGATCGAGGCGCGGATCGAGGCGCTCACCGACCGGCTCAAGGACGGCGTCCCCGAGGACCGACTCCTCAGCCCGCGGGCGTTCGAGTCCGGGCTCGTGACGATCGACGTCGACGACCCGGAGGCGACCGTCGAGCGACTCGGCGAGCGGGACATCGTCGTCCGGTCGCTCCCGCACCCGGACGGGATCCGGGTGTCGGTCCACGCCGTCTCGACGGAGGCGGAGGTCGACCGGCTCCTCGACGCGCTGGAACCCGAGTGGTGACCGGCGGGACGGGTCGCCGTCCCGTTCCACGTCGCGGGGTCGCGTCGGCTCAGTCGCACGCGCCTCGACCGGACGCGTTTTAGTACTCGACGCGCAATACCGCCCATGGGATTCCACACGTTCGACGCCGAGCAGGCGTCGCAGCTCGAGCGCCCGAGCCGCTACCGATGGGTCTCCGCGGAGGAGCTTATCGGCCCGCTGGTCGAGGTCGGCGCCGCGGTCGTCGCCGACCTCGGCAGCGGTACCGGCTTCTACACCGACGCCGTCGCCGAACACGCCGAGACCGTCTACGGCGTCGACGTCCAGTCGGAGATGCACGAGTACTACCGCGACAAGGGGCTCCCGGAGAACGTCGACCTCGTCGCGAGCGACGTCTCGGACCTCCCCCTCGCCGACGGCGAACTCGACGGGGCGTGCTCGACGATGACGTACCACGAGTTCGCGAGTCCGGACGCGATCGGCGAGCTCGCCCGCGTCCTCCGCTCCGACGGGCGGCTCGTCGTGTTCGACTGGTCGGCCGACGGCGACGGCGACCACGGGCCGCCGGTCGACGAGCGCTTCGCTGCGCGCGACGCGCGCGAAACGCTCGCCGACGCCGGGTTCGAGATCGAGCGCGCCGAGACGCGGACCGAAACGTTCGGCGTCGTCGCGCGGGCACCCTAAACGACCGTCCCGTATCTGTCCGAAACCGCCGCCACACCGTCGCATTCGAACGTTCGTGAAGAAATACCGTTAGGTGTATCCAGCCCGTACGAGGGGTATGTCCGTCCGTCACCGATCGGTAGCCGTCGCCGCGCTCGCCATGTTCGCGACGCTCGCCGCGCGACCGGCCGCGGCCCACGTCGACTACGTTACCGAGGACTCCGGCGACCCGCTCGACGCTGTGGCGTTCGTCGTCGAGGTGCTCTCGGACCCGTTCAACGCGGCGCTGTTCGCGGGGTCCGGAGCGCTCGGGCTCGTCGGCATCGCGGCGTACCTCTGGGTGCGACCGACGATCGTCGACATCGTCGTCCTCCGCGAAAAGCTCGCCGGGTACGCCGACCTCGTCCCGTGGATGCTCCGCCTCGCCGTCGGGCTCCCGCTCGTCGGCGCCGGCTTCGAGGGGTATCTCTTCGCGCCGACGCTCGCGTTCGACACCGGGGCGAGCCCGCTCCTCCGGGTGCTGTTCATCGGGCTCGGGTTCTTCACCCTCTTCGGGCTGGCGACGCGGATCACCGCGACGGTCGGCCTGCTGACGTACGCGTGGGTGTTCCTCGCGGTCGACCCCCTCGTCTTCCTCGCCGTGGAGTACGTCCCGGTGTTCCTCGCGCTGCTGATCCTCGGCGGCGGCCGCCCGAGCGCCGACGACATGCTGCTGGCGGTCGCGAGCACGCCGGGCTCATACTACGGCCGGGTCGACCCCGTCCAGTACCTCAAGTCGTTCCTCGACGAGTCGACGGCCCCGCTGCGGCGCTACGTCCCGGCGGTGCTCCGGGTCGGGATGGGCGTCTCGTTCGTCTACCTCGGCCTCATTCAGAAGCTCGCCGACCCCGCGAGCGCGCTCCAGGTCGTCGAGAAGTACGACCTCACGGCGGTGGTCCCGGTCGACCCGGGGCTGTGGGTCGTCGGCGCGGGGGTGACCGAGGTCGCCGTGGGGCTCGCGCTGATCGCGGGTTTCTTCACCCGCGGCGCGGCCGCGCTCTCGTTCGTCCTGTTCACGACGACCCTGTTCGGGCTCCCGGACGATCCCGTCCTCGCGCACGTGGCGCTGTTCGGGATGGCGTCGGCGGTGTTCACGCTCGGCTCCGGCCCGCTCGCGTTCGACTACTGGTTCGGTCGGCCGGCGCTCGACGGCGACGACTCGGCGGTCGCGGCGGACTGACTGCGACGGGTGCTCGTCCGTGACGGGCCACGACCGCAGGCGGGCGCCGCGACCGCGACCCCCCGCCGGCTTTTAAGTTACTCTCGCGCGGTGAGGGAGGTATGCGAGTGGACCTCGGCAACGCCCTGGCGACGACGCCCGGGCTCACGACGGCAACGCTGGACCGACTCGACGACCGCGTCGCGGCCGCGCACGAGCGGATCGCGGCCGGGATGGCCGACGACGAGTTCGGGTACGCCGCCCTGACGCTCCCCGAGACCGCGGACCCGGACGCGATCTACGCCGCGGTCGAGGGGTTCGACCGCCCCGAGGCGGTGCTGACGGTCGGGATCGGTGGCAGCGCGCTCGGCGCGGCGACGCTGTCGAACGCCCTCGACAGCGACGTGGACGCGTACGTCCTCGACAACGTCGACCCCGACGAGACGCGGCGCCGCCTCGCCGACCTCCCGCTCGACGACACCGTCGTCAACGTGGTGTCGAAGTCGGGGACGACCGCGGAGACGCTCGCGAACTTCCTCGTCGTCCGCGAGGCGATGGCCGACGCGGGCGTCGACTGGACCGAGCGCACCCTCGTCACGACGGGCGAGTCGGGGAACCTCCGCCGGCTGGCCGACCGCCACGACCTTCCGTCGCTCCCGGTGCCCGACGGCGTCCCCGGGCGCTTCTCGGCGCTGTCGACGGTCGGGCTCGCCGTCGCCGCGCTCCAGGGCCACGACATCGAGGCCGTCCTCGCGGGGGGCCGCGACGGGATGGACGCGCTCGCCGGGTCGCTGTACGACTCGCCCGCGTACGCCTACGGGGCGGCGACGTACGCGCTCGCGGAGCGGGGCGCGCTCACCAACGCCGTGATGCCGTACGCCGAGTCGCTGGAGACGTTCGCGGAGTGGTTCGCCCAACTGTGGGCCGAGAGCCTCGGGAAGGACGGGCTAGGGCAGACCCCGGCGCGCGCGCTCGGGGCGACCGATCAACACTCCCAGCTCCAGCTGTACCGCGCCGGGCCACCCGACAAGCTGGTGACGCTCGTCCGGCCGACAGAGCGCGCCGACGCGCCGATCCCCGAGACGGACCTCGACGGGCTCGCGTACCTCGGCGGCTCGTCGCTCGGCGGCCTGCTCGACGCCGAGTTCGAGGCGACTGAGGCGAGCCTCGCGGCCGCCGACGTCCCCAACGTGCGGGTCGAGATCGACCGCGTCGACGAACGCGCGCTCGGCGAACTCCTGTTCGGGATGGAGGCCGCTTGCGTGCTGTACGGCGAGCTCGCGAGCGTCTCGACGTTCACCCAGCCCGCCGTCGAATGGGGCAAGAAGGCGGCCCGCGGGCTGCTCGGCGGCGGCGACTTCGAGGAGGCCGAGGCGGTCGCGGAGAAGCGCGAACTGCGAATAGACTGATCCGCTCTGCGAGTGGGGACGTTGCCGGCGCCAATCCCCTTCCGGTGCGTCTAAAGCCCTTGCGAGTCGTGTTCACTGTAATGAGCGACGACCTCTCGGCCTCGGCGGTCGGCCAGCGCGTGTTCCGCGTCGCGAGCGCCCTGTTCGCGATCGTGTTCGCGCTCCTCGTCGCGAGCGCGATCACCGCGCCGGGCGCGGAGCTGGCCGCCTCCCTCGGGCTGGTGTCGGAGGGCACGACCGGCTACCAGCTCCTTCAGACGCTGCTCCAGTTCGTCGGGTTCGCGATCGCGGTCGCCGGCTACCTCGCGATCACCGACCAGTGGACGCTCGCCCGGATCTCCCGCCCCGACGCCCGCGAAGCGGCGATCATCGTCGGCGGGGGTATCGCCCTCTTCGCGTTCCAGTACGGCGCGCTGTTCGCGCTCGATCAGGTCGGCCTCTCGACCGGGCAGAATCAGGCGGTCGTCCCCGCCGGCGACCCCGTCCCGTACTACCTCGCGATGATCGCGGTGTCGCTCGCGGTGGTCGGCCCGGTCGAGGAGCTGCTGTTCCGCGGCGTCGTCCAAGGCACCGTCCGCCACGCGTTCGACGCGGTTCCCGCGGTGCTCATCGCGAGCCTCGCGTTCGGGCTGATCCACCTCCCCTCGGTCTCGGGGACGCCGGTCGAGCAGTGGGCGTACGTCGGTATCGTGGTCGTGTTGGGGTCCGTCCTCGGCGCGTTCTACGAGTGGACGGACAACGTGGTGGTGCCGGGGCTGGTCCACGGCATCTACAACGCGGTCACCTACGCGGTGCTGCTCGCGCAGGCCCTCTGAGGGGCACCGGTTCAGTACGTCTCTTTCCCCCACCGCAGGTCGTCGTAGGTCGCCTGCTGGTCGCTGCCGAGCCGCTCCTCGAACTTCCGGCGGAGCGCCGCCTTCTCGCTGGCTGAGATGCGCGCCAGCGCGTCCGCCTTCGCGACCGGCTCCGGCGGGCCGCGGGTCGCCGCCACCTCGGCGACCACCTGCCGGGTGAGCCGTTCGCGGGTCCCCGCGTCGCGGGTGAACGCGTACGGCGCCTCCAGCTTGTAGGTCACGTCGGTCCGCGGGTCGTAGACGACCATGAACGTGGGCTCGTACAGCTCGGGGTCGAGCTCGCGGTCGACACCGAGCGCGTCGCCGTCGGCGGCCATCGGCGCGTCCGCGCCGCCGCGGCTGCGGAACCACGTGGTGAACGTGAGGTCGTCGTCGAGCCGCGCGCCGCGCTCTGCGCCCCGGTCGTCGTCGGTGAACTCTCCGTCGCCGGCGGCCCCGTACGGCTCGCGGCGCTCCAACAGCCGGGTGAACAGCGCGGTGTCGTCGGGCCACGGCGACTCGACGCCGGCGCGCGAGAGCGCGCGGACGGCGGTGCCGCTCGCGGGGTTCTTCACGAAGCCGGCCAGCGGCACGTCGCGCTCGACGAACCGCTCGACGAGGCGGACGTACTTCTCGATTACCGCGCGCGGCTTCGCCTCGCGGGCGAGCGCGCCGAGCTCCGGGTCGCGGTCGGCCCACGTGAACAGCTCCTTCGGGTAGATGGGGCCGTCGAGGACGAGCAGGTCCTCCACCCGGTCGGCGTGGTCGAGCGCGTGGGTTCCTTCCGCGAGGTATAAGGCGAGCGCGTGGACGACCCGCTCCGCGTAGCGGTTCACCCGCGGGACGTGGAGGACGCGCTGCTTGGTGTGGCCCTCGTCGCGGCGCGTCCACTCGCTGTCGAAGCCGGCGGTCGAGTCGCCGGCGTGGACGGTGGCCACGATGGTGCGGTCGCGGTGGAGGTCGAGGTCGGTCGGCGAGCTCGCCATCGCCGCGTGGGCGACGTCGACGACGAGGCCGTTCTTGAACGTCGTCGGGTTGATCGTCCCCGAGTCGAGCCCGTGGACCGCCTCGAACGGGCGCTCGGCGAGCGCCACGTCGTCGATGGCGGCCCGATGGCGCTCGTGGTCGCCGAGCGCCGCGAGCACGACCCGGCCGTCGCGGCGTAGTTCGGGGAGCCACTCCCGCCAGACGCGCTCGGCGAGGTCGTCGTGGTCCGTCGCGTCCACGTCGCCGCCGATGCCGTACGCGAGCCGGGCGATGTTCTCGACGTGGATCGGATCGAGCGTCACGACCGTACGGCGGGCCGGACCAATATAAAAGGCGTCGGCCGCGCGGTCGACGACCTGGGCGCCCGGCGCGAGTTCGCTCAGCGGGGGTTCACTCGGCGGGAGTTCGCTCAGTGAAACCGGTTCCGTCCGGTGAAGTTCGTGTCACTCAATGAGGTCATTCCGCCCGCCGGGACGAACGTGTTCGATCATCGCCGAACAATCGGCAACGTCGTGGGGTAAATTGTGTCAGCGCGATATCACTCAGAGGCTTAATTACCAGCGTCTCAGGACCTGAGAGACGGTATCAGCGATAATATCTGGAGGCGACGTGTTTTTATACCGTGCGACAATCGTCGCCCATGGCAGAGACTGCGACCGGCGTGGACGCGGGGGGATCGGGCGGGCTGGCGGAGAGCGTGCGGGACGTGATCCGCTACATCCCGGACGGCACCTCGATGCCGGAGGAGATGTGGAGCCCGCGGCATCGGAACATCCTGATTTCGATCGCGGTCCAGGTGCCGCTGCTGATCGGGCTCGGCCTCTACAACGGGACGGAGTCGTTCACCGGCGCGCAGATTCCGGCGACGCCGCTGTGGATGCTCGGCGGGTTCGTCGCCGTCATCCTCGGCACCGGCGCGCTGGCAAGCTGGTCGCGGCTCGGCCGCCGCCAGCGGACGGTGCTCTCCGCGTTCAGCCTCATGACCGTCTCGATGGCGATGGTCAAGCTGTCGGGCGGCTACATCGAGGCGCACTTCAGCTTCTTCGTGTTTATCGGGGTGCTCGCGCTGTACGAGGACTGGCTCCCGTTCGCCGTCGGCGTCGTGTACGTGGCGGTCGGCCACGGCGCGTTCAGCCTCATCGATTCGAGTCTCGTCTACAACCACACCGCGGCGATACAGAACCCGATCGTCTGGGGCGGCATTCACGCGGTCTTCGTCCTCGCGCTGGCCAGCGCGCTGATGGTCAACTGGTACTCGATCGAGAAGTCGCGCGAGGCGGCGCGCGAGCAGCTGGAACTGGCGGAGCGGAAGCAGGCGGAGATCCAGGACGTCGAGGCGGCGAAGGCGGAGGTCGAGGAGCGCCGGGAGGAGGTCGAGCGGCTGAACAGCCACCTCGAGACGAAGGCGGACGACTACAGCGCCGCGATGGGCCGGGCGGCAGACGGCGACCTCACGGTCCGGCTCGACGCGGAGAGCGAGAGCGAGGCGATGGCGCAGATCGGCGCGGCGTTCAACGAGATGATGGAGGACATCGACGCGGCGATGGGCGAGGTGCGGTCGTTCGCGCAGGACGTGTCGACCGCGAGCGCGGACACGGTCGACGGCGTCGAGACCGCGTCCGACCGGAGCGAGGCCGTCAGCCGGTCGGTCACGGAGATCGCCGAGGGCGCCGACGAGCAGCGCGAGATGCTGCGGCAGGTGTCCGACGAGATGAACGACCTCTCGGCGACGATCGAGGAGGTCGCCTCCTCGACCGAGACGGTCGTCTCGGTCGCCGAGCAGACCGCCGACATCGCCGACGAGGGCGAGGAGACCGCCGAGGCGGCGATCGGCCGCGTCGAGGAGTCGCGCGAGGCGCTCGACTCGGCCGCGGGGACCGTCCAGCAGCTCGACGACCGGATGGAGGACATCGGCGAGATCGTCGACCTCATCGGCGACATCGCCGAGCAGACGAACCTGCTCGCCTTGAACGCGAACATCGAGGCCGCCCGCGCGGGTGGCAGCGGCGGCGGGAGCGACGGGTTCGCGGTCGTCGCCGACGAGGTGAAGCAACTCGCGGAGGAGACGCAGGACGCCGCCACCGAGATCGAGGAGCTCATCGGCGCCACGCAGTCGCAGACCGAGGGGACCGTCGAGGCGGTCCGGAGCGCCGAGGAGAACATCGCCGCCGGGGCCGACGCCGTCGAGGACGCCGCGGACGCGTTCGCGCGGGTGTCGGAGAACGCCGCGGAGACCGACGAGGGGATCCGCGAGATCAGCCGGGCCACCGACGATCAGGCGGCCAGCACTGAGGAGACCGTCTCGATGGCCGAGGAGGTCGCGGAGATCAGCGGGTCGACCGCCGACGAGGCCGACGCGGTCGCCGAGGCCGCTGACGAGCAGCTGACCGCGATGAGCGAGGCGACGACGGCGGCCGGGTCGCTCGCGGAGCAGGCGGAGCGGCTCGGCTCGCTCGTCCGGGACTTCAACGTCTCCGGCGGCGGGACCGGTCCCGCGTCGGGCCCCGGCCCGAGCGCGGCGGTCGGCGACGGCGGCCAGCGCGAGTAGACGCGCGGCGACGAGACGTTTTTCCGCGGTTCGGCGCTGTCCGGCTATCTATCGTTCGACTCGCTCCGAACAGCTTCGAGGACCGCCAGCGCGCGCTTCACTCCCGCGCCGTCCTCCACGAACACAAGCGTCCGGGGCGGGCGGACCGCCTTCGGCCGGACGCGGAGGTCGACCTCCCTCGCCGCGTCCGCGACCGCGTCCGGGGCCGCGACCGCTTCGATCCGCGCGCGGTCCGGCTGGACGTACACCTCGGCGACGGTCGGGTCGGGGTCGGTCTCCGTGGACGCGTCCCCGTCTGACGAGCCGTCGCGCTCGCGGACGATCCGGTACGCCAGCGCGCCGTCGGCGGTCGGCTCGACCTCGGGGTCGGCGTCGGCGACGGTCAGCCCGCGGAGCCGGCTCTCGTTCCCCGTCACCTCGGAGGCGAGGAGCTGAGCGATCCGGACGCCGTCCGCGAGTCGGTCCGTCACCATCTCACGCCGCCCCCGAGTCGTCGGCGTCGGTCGGATCGCCTCCCGCGTCGCCCGCCTCGGCGGCGAGCTCCTCGCGCACGTCGACCGCGAGGCGGTCGACCGCGACGCCCTGCTCGCGGGCGTAGAGGACCGCGGCGGCCTCGATGGTGACCGCCAGCGCCCGCTGACGCTCGTTGATCGCGGCGACGGCGCGCTGCTTCTCGACGCCCGCGGCGACGACGGCGTCGAGCGCGCTCTCGAAGGTGGACTGCTCGCGGAGGACCGACTCGTCCGGGGTGAACCCCTCCGGGACGGTCACCTCGGCCGGGTCGAACTGCGGGAGCAGATCGCCGTCCTCGGACGCCAGCAGGCCGCGGCCGAGCGCGACGTCGACGAGCCGCTTCGCCTGGTCGGGCGAGAACCACTCGCGCTCCAGCGACAGCGCGACGACGAACTCCCCCTGCCCGAGCCGGTCCTGTGCCCGAGCCTTGAACGGGGCGGCGACGGCGACCTCCAGACTCATGTGAGACGAACGGCCCGGCGGGCGCGTAAACGTGTCGAACCCGGGGGCGACCGGACGATCCCGGGACTCAGTCGTCGCCGGGGGCGGCGGTCTCCGCCGGGTCGGCGTCGGCCGAGGTCGGATCCGCGTCGATCGTGAGGCCGGTCCCGGCCATAACGAACAGCACAAACGGCGAGAGGAACGCGAACAGGTAGTACGGCGCGTACTCGATGGTCGGGACGCCCGTGGCGCTCGCCATGAAGACGGCGCCCGCGTGCCACGGCATCAGGGCGCCGGTCGGCGTCCCGGCCGCTTCGACCGCGCGCGAGAGCTGGTCGGTGTCGAGGCCGAGTTCGTCGTAGGTGTTCCGGAGCGTGACGCCCGGCAGGACGATGCTCATGTACTGTTGGGCCGTGAGGGCGTTGATGAAGATCGCGGAGACACCAGTTCCGGCGACGAGCGCGCCCGGACTCCGCACGGACGAGGTGAACGCGTGGGCGATCACCGCGAGGACGCCGGTGCGCTCCAAGATGCCGCCGAGTGACAGCGCGGCGACGACGACCGTGATCGTCCACGCGGAGCCGGTGAGTCCCCCGGTCGCGAGGAGTTCGTTCACGGTCGTAGAGGCCGACTCCGGCGAGGTCCCGTACATGAATATCTCCCAGGCGGCGACGAATCCGGTCCCTTGGAGGAGGATCGTCGTGAGCGCGCCGGCGAACACGCCCGCGACGAGTGTCGGCAGCGCGGCGTACCCCCGCAGCGCCAGCCCGAAGGTGACGACGAGCGGGACGAAGGCGACGGCGGTGACCGCGTACGTCTCGGTGAGACCGCCCTGGATCGCCGCGATCTCGCCGGCGGGAATGTCGCCGCTCGTGCGGAGGCCGAGCGCGGCGAAGCCGAGGACCGCGAGACCGAAGGCGATCGCGGTGCCGGTCCGCATCCGTCGGATGTGCCCGTACAGGTCGGTGTTGGTGACGCCGGCGGCGAGGTTCGTGGTGTCGGAGAGCGGCGACTGCTTGTCGCCGGCGTACGCGCCCGAGAGGACCGCGCCGACCGTCATCGGTGCGGGGACGCCGAGCCCCGCGCCGATGCCCACGAAGGCGACGCCGAGCGTCCCGACGGTGGTCCACGAGGAACCGATGGCGAACGCGACGATCGCGGCGAGGACCGCTGCCGCGGGGAGGAACGTCGTCGGGGACAAGATCTCCAGGCCGTAGTACATCATGCTGGGGATCGTGCCGGCGCTGACCCACGTCGCGATCAGCCCGTAGATGGTGAAGATGATGAGGAGCGCCTGGAGCCCCATCACGAGGCCGTTCGCGATCCCGTCGAACAGCGCGTCCCAGTCGTAGCCGAGCCACAGGCCGAACGCGCCGACGAAGGCGATGCTCCACAACAGCGGCGGGTGTGGGTCGAGGCCGAGGACGGCCGAGCCGATTCCGAGGAACGCCACGACGGCGAGGACCGGGACCAGCGCCGCCGTGAGACTCGGGCGGCGGTCTGGATCCAGGTCGTCGTACGCCGTCGGGGTGAACGAGCGTGCCATGTCCGATTGTATTCCTTTGAAGCATAAGTATGGCTCGAAATATGCGTGTGATAGATAGCGATAGATCTTGCCGCTTACGGTGAGCGGCTTCGGCGGGCCCCGCGGCACCCGCCGCGTCCGCCCGTGTGCCGCCGTGTCGCGGCGGTCCGCGAACGGACGCTCTTATACGCGTCGGCGGCGAAGCCGGGATAACATGATATTCGAGGGCCTCCCGACGACTCCGCGCTCCGAGGAGCTCGTCGACAAGGCGTTCTCGC
Source organism: Halorubrum sp. SD683 (assembly GCF_002135045.1). Taxonomy (NCBI): domain Archaea; kingdom Methanobacteriati; phylum Methanobacteriota; class Halobacteria; order Halobacteriales; family Haloferacaceae; genus Halorubrum; species Halorubrum sp. SD683. Next base: position 21,806 of record NZ_NEWJ01000005.1, on the reverse strand, counting down.
GGGCGGCGCGGGCCGGGCGCGCGAAGCGCGGCCACGAGGCGCAGGAGTCGATGCTACGGACCGCCGGCAACGTGCTCTCGGACAACTTGGAGAACGTCGTCACCTCGTGGCCCGACTTCGGCTTCGACGTCGACCCGTTCTACTACGAGCTCGCGGACGCACTCGTCGACGTCGACCGCCTCCGCCAGGCGCTCTCGCAGGTGATGTGGGCGAGCCGCCAGATCGAGGACCTCCGCGACGAGTACACGACGAAGGTCCGGAACTCCGACGTGGACACCGCGCGGAAACACCGGAAGCAGGCGTTCGCCCGCATGGCGGACATCATGGACCAGATCAAAGACGACCTGCGCTACATCGGCGACTCCCGGGACCAGCTGAAGGTCCTGCCGGACGTGGACCCGGACGAGCCGGCCGTCGTCGTCGCCGGCTACCCGAACATCGGCAAGTCGTCGTTCGTCAACCGGGTCACCCGCGCGTCGAACCAGATCGCGGAGTACCCGTTCACCACGAAGGGCGTCCAGATCGGCCACTTCGAGCGCGACCACATCCGCTACCAGATCGTCGACACGCCCGGACTCTTAGACCGGCCGGCGGACGAGCGCAACGATATCGAGCGGCAGGCGGTGAGCGCCCTCGAACACCTCGCGGACGCCGTGATCTTCGTCATCGACCCCTCCGGCGACTGCGGCTACCCGCTCGAGGTCCAGCTCGAACTCCGCGAGGAGGCCCGCGAGCTGTTCGACGCGGCCGTGCCGCTGCTCACGGTGGCGAACAAACACGACCGCTTCGAGGGCGTCAAGGCGGAATCGGTCGACGCGACGATGAGCGTCACGGAAGACGAGAACGTCGAGGAAGTCCTTGACATGGCCGTCGACGCGGTCGGCTACGAGCCCGACCTCCCCACCCGCGACGGGGAGTAGTCGGTCGACGCGCTCGACGGTCGCGAACCGCGAAAAAAGGCTCCTCGCGGCGCTACGCCGGCGCCGCCTCGTACACGACGTTCACCGAGACGCTCACGCTCACGTCGCCGCTCTCGACGGCGGTCGCGGCCCCGGCGTCGCCGCCCGCGGCCGACTCGTACGTCTGGGCGACGTACGGCCGCGACTGCGACCGCCCGGTCGACACCTCGTAGACCCCCGAGACCTCGAGCCCGCTCGCGTCGGCGAGCGCGGCGGCGTCGGCGTCGGCGTTCGACATTGCCTGCGCGATCGCCTCCTCGCGGACCTCCCGCTCGGTCTCCTCGCTCAGCCCGAACTCGATCCGCTGGACCTCGTCCGCGCCGGCGTCGATCGCGACGTCGATCACCTCGCCGACCGCGTCGACGTCGTCGAGTTCGATCGCGTACTGGTGGACGCCCTGGTACCGCGTCCGGTTCGGGTCGTCGCGGGTCTCGTAGCTCTCCTGTACGTCGTACCGCTCCGTCCGAATCGCGTCGTCGCTGAGGCCCCACTCGGTCAGCGCCGCCCGGAGATCCTCCTCGCCCGCGGCAAGTTCGTCGCGCACGGCCGCGGCGTCCGACCCGGTCGCGGTGACCGCGACGCGGAGGGTGGCGCGGTCGGGCGCCGAGGTCGCCTCGCCCGTCGCCGTCACCTCGATGTTCCGTTCCAGTTGCGCCTCGTCGCCGTCCGTCGGGGTCGCGGTGCCCGCGAACCCCGCACAGCCGGCCAACGCGACGAGGGCCGCGATGCCAACGATCGCTGTCAGTCGCCTGTTCATACGCGCTTAGTCGGTCCGAAAGCACGTATAAACCGCAGATAACGCAAAGAGTCGTTTTCGTCACCGTCCGTCGTCGCCGTCGCGCTCGCCGGCCGCGTCCTCGGTGATCTCCTCGTCCGCGTCGTCGTGGTCCGCGATGAACGCGTCGTCGCTCGCGCCTCCGGAGTCGCCCGCGTCCGCGTCGTCGGAGTCGCCGTCGCCCTGCGAGCTGGTACCCTCGATACCGCCGTCACCGCGGTCCGCGGCGGACTGCACGTCCGTCCCTTCGGAGCGGTTCGACTCGCGCTCGACGCCGCCGGTCACGGTTGCGGCGCGGCGGCCGGAGCCGAACAGCCGCTCGCGCAGCGACCGGCTGCTGGGCCGCTCTGTGAGGAGCACCGAGGCGTCGACCTCGTGGATGACGTCGAGGTGGAGCGAGTTGGAGACGAGCCGCGAGAGCAGCCCCTTCTCCGTGGCCCCGATGATGACCAGCGTCTTTCCGGCGGCCGCCCGACAGATGCCGTCCTCCACGTCGCCGCCGTCGTCGACGACGAGCTCCGCGTCGTCGAGGTCGTGTTCCGCCGCCCAGTTCGCGAGGAACGCCTCGCCCCGTCCCCTGTTTCCGGGCCCGTCCACCACGTGAAGCAGCGTCACCTCGGCCCCGGTGGCGTCGGCGAGCACCTTCGCCACCTCCGCGCTGAGGTCGGAGTCGGGGCCGCCGGAGGTGGGGATGAGGATCCGCGAGGTGTCGAGATCGCGCTCGTTGAGGATGAGGAAGTCGCAGGGAAGCTGGTTGGTGAGCTCGTCGATCGGCCGCTCGGCGCGGGCGGCGCTCCAGAGCTGGTCGTCGCCCCACCCCATCAGCACCGCGTCCGGCCGGGTCCGCCGCGCCATGTTGAACACCTCCTCGAACGAGCGGTGCGAGACGACCGTGGAGGTCGACACCTCCACGTCGTAGTCGGCCGCGGTCGACCGGAGGTTCGCCATCCCCTCGCCGGAGACGTCCGCGATGCGCCGCCCGGCGTCCCCGGTGGACAGCGACATGCGCTCGGGCGCCTGAACGACGTGGACGATGTGGACGACGCCGTCGTCGTGGTCGCTCGCGAGCCGCGCCGCCAGGTCGACGATCGGGCCGTCGGTCCGGGGGTTCGTGATCGGTACCATGACCCGGTACCCCTCGCCCGCGAACAGCGTCGCCTCGGTGGCGTCCAATATCGGGACGTACGAGCGCCCGGCCGCGCGGCCGAACACCCACTCGGGGACCGTGAGGCGGCGGCTCACGCCCTCGAAACGCGCCTCTTCGAGGCGCTCCTCGCTGGTCTGGAAGTAGTTGACGAGCGTGACGAGGACGACCCCGCCGATGGTGTTCCCGAGCAGGACCGGGAGGACGAAGCCGACGAGCCCGGAGAAGAGGCTGATCTCCGCGCCGTACAGCGGGATGCCGTGCTGGAAGAACAGGTACAGCACCTCGGTGAAGGAGACGACCACGTGAAACAGGTCGCCGAGCGGGATCGCGAGGAACGCGAGGTAGACGACGAGCATCCGGCTGACGGAGTCGGTGGAGGCGAAGCCGACCCAGACGACGCCGGCGACGACGAGCCCCGCCATCGCGGCCTTGAAGAACAGCGGCACGAACGGGACGCCGAATCCCCCCTCGGAGATGTACCGCGCCGCGTCGACGGTGTCGCCCGTGAAGACGCCGCCGTACGAGAGGACGGCCGCGCCGATCCCGCCGCCGACGAAGTTGCCCGCGAGGACGATCGTCCAGTGCCGGAGGAGCGTGGGGAGGCTCGCGAGCCGCTCCAAGGTCAGGGCCACCGGCGGCAGGGTGTTCTCGGTGTACAGCTGGTACCCGCCGATGATGATGTAGATGAACCCGAGCGGGTAGAGGAGGACGCTCAGTATCGGGTGAGAGTCGGTCGCCGCGGTCAGCGACGCGTACAGCATGAACGTGATCGTGATAGCCAGCCCGGCGGCGAGCCCGCTGAAGAAGAGTTCGCGGCTCCCAGAGGTCACCTCCTCGTCCGCGGCCGCGATGATCCGCTGGAACACCTCGTCGGAGGAGAACCGGTCCCGGACGGCCTCGCCGACCGCGGGCGCGCCGCTCCGGGACCGCTCGACGACCTCTCGCATGGAATCGTCGTCGGATTGCGTGGGATCCGTCACTGGCCGAGCCCACGGAGGCCCGATAAAAAGCCCTTGCTCTTCCGATCACGCGGACGCGAACCGGCGGACCGCAGCGACGGGCGAAACGAGACGAGTTCAGGGGCGGTCGGGCGAAACGAGACGGACTTAGGGCGGTCGGGAGAACGAGACGGACTCAGGCGCGCTCGACGGTCACCGAGCGGACCTCGACCTCCACCTCGCCGCCGACGACCGACTCGATCCGGTCGTCGAGCGCGGGCGCGAGCCCCTCGACGGTGCCGCCGGGGGGCGTGCCGACCCGGATCACGACCCGGTCGGTCTCGAGCGGCGGGACGGTTCCCGTCCGCTCGACGGTCAGATCGAGGAGTTCGAACTCCGCGTCCAGCGCGGTCAACTCGTCGCTCGCGGCGGCGCGGATGTCGGCCTCGGTGGTCGAGGCGACGTACGACTCGTAGGTGACGCCGCCGAGGAACACCGACAGCAGCGCGATGGCGACCGCGAGGACGGCGGCGCGCTTGAGGAACGCGGCGCGTGCCTCGTCCTCCCGGAACCACCGCTGCGGGCGGTACCCCTCGTACCATAGCATCACGAGCGCCGAGAGGTTGATCGAGAGGACGTTCACCGCGACGATGACGCCCGCCCCGATCACGAGCCGCGGGATCCGAAAGGCGATTCCGATGCCGACCGCGGCCGCGGGCGGGATGAGCGCCACCGCGATCATCACGCCGACGAGCGTCGCGGAGACGCCGGTCATCAGCGAGACGATGCCCGCGATCCCGGCCCCGACCGCGACGACCAACACGAGGACGTTCGGCGCGAGTCGCTCCGACACCTCCGCGAGTTCGAGCGGGTCCAGCCCGGGCGGAACCAAGGCGAGCGAGCGCAGCGCGAACGCGAACGCCGTCGCCGCGATAACTGCGACCGCGACGCCGATCACCTGCATCCGCACTCCCCGCCGGAACAGCGCCTCGTCGTCGACGACGGTGCCGATCGCCGCCGACATCGCCGGCCCAATGAGCGGCGCGATCACCATCGAGCCGACCACGGTGGCGGGCGAGTCGAGCAGCAGCCCCGCCGTGGCGATCACCGACGAGATGACGGTCATCAGCACGTACGTGCCGAGCCCCGAGGCGAGGTCGTCCGCCTTCGCCTGGAGCTCCTCCCGCGAGATGCGGTCGCCGCTCCGCTCGGCGTCCGCCTCGTACTCTTCTTCGAGCGCCTCGAACCGGCGCGAGATGACCGTTTCGGCCGCGACGATCACGGTGTACGTGCTCTCGTCGATCCCCGCCTCCCGGAGTCGGTCGAGGACCGGCTCGACGGCGGCGGTCGGCAGCGGGAACGTCGCGACCGCGGTGTACTCCCGGCCGCTCGTCTCGTCGGTGACGACGTAGTCGACCCCCTCGTCGTCGAGCGCGCGGACGACAGCGGCCCGCTTGCCCGCCGGAATCATGACCTGAACGAGTCGCACGATCGGCGGTCGCGCCGACAGCCCTTATAAGATCGGCACGCAGCGGCCCGGCCGGGCCACGAGAAACGGAACTTTAATGCGCGAATCGCTCGCACCTCCGGACAAGAATGATCTCGCCGCTGGTCATCGACACGTTCCTGCTCGACTACCACCTCGGGCACGTCCTACTGTTCGGGCTCGTCGTCTCGCTTCTGGGCGTCGCGCCGCTGAAGTCCCAGAAAGCCCTCGCGTCGATCATGGCCGTGTTCGGAGTCATCTTCCTGATGGCCCCGTACACGACGATGCCGCCGACGTTCATCCTCCTCGGCATCCCGCTCGTCCTCGTCGGCACGCTGCTGTGGACGATGGCGCGCTGAGAACCGCGTCAACTGACCGTCGAGCGGCGCGCGCGGCCGAACTCTCTTCCTCTCAGCTCTCTCGACCCCCTAGACGGACTCGGTCGGCTCCCCCGCGGTTTCGACTTCTGTTCGATCCCGCTCCTTTTTGCCCCACCGGGGACACTCCCCGCCATGGTAACGGTACGGGCCCCCGCGACGAGCGCGAACTTGGGGAGCGGCTTCGACGTGTTCGGGGCGGCCCTCTCGCGGCCGGCCGACGTCGTCACCGTCGAGAAGGCGGCCGAGACGACGATCGAGGTCACCGGCGTCGGCGCGCAGTACATTCCGGAAGACCCCGACAAGAACACGGTCGGCGCCGTCGTCGAGGCCCTCGACGCCCCCGCGCGCATCCACATCGACAAGGGGGTGCGCCCGGCGTCGGGGCTCGGCTCCTCCGCCGCGAGCGCCGCGGGCGCGGCCGTGGCGCTCAACCGACTGTACGACAGGGGCCGCTCCCGGGAGGAGCTGGTCCCGATCGCCGCCGAGGGCGAGGCGGTGGTCTCCGGGGTCGCGCACGCGGACAACGTGGCGCCCTCGATCCTCGGCGGCTTCACCGTGACGACCGCCCAGGGCACGCACTCGGTCGACGCCGCGGTCCCCCTGGTCGTCTGTCTCCCCGACGTGGCGGTCTCGACCCGCGACGCACGCCGGGTCGTCCCCGAGACCGCCTCGATGGAGGACCTCGTGGAGACGGTCGGCAACGCGGCGACGCTCGCGGTCGGGATGTGTCGCTCCGACCCGGCCCTCGTCGGCCTCGGCATGACCGATCCGGTGGTCACGCCCGAGCGCGCGCGCCTGATCACCGGCTACGACGACGTGCGCGAACGCGCCTTCGACGCCGGCGCGACGGGCGTCACCGTCAGCGGCGCCGGTCCGGCGGTGATCGCGGCCTGCCGCGAGCGCGACCGCCGGGCCGTCGCGGCCGAGATGCTCGACGCCTTCGCCGGCGCCGGGATCGAGGCGCGCGCCTACCAGACCCGCATCGGCCGCGGTACGACCGTGCTGGACGAGTGAGCCCGGGCGGCCGTCCCGCTCGCAGCGGATCACGCGGTCGGCGCGTGGTCCGGCCGATAAGTCGACGGTGACGAGCCGCCGTCGATCGCGCCCTCTCGTCCGGCCCATCCCTCCCAACGGACACGCCGGACTGCGCGGCTCCGCCGCGACCGGACAAGCGTAAAGAGCCGCCGGCGAGAACTGGTGGTATGAACGACACCGCAGGGCTCCGGCTCACGGTGCGTGCCGCCGAGAAGCGGGACGCGGGCCGGGGCATCGCCAGGCTCCCCGAGTTGGCCCGCAAGCGGCTCGCCCTCCTCAGCGGCGACACGGTCGAGGTGCGCGGCGAGCGCACCGCCGTCGCGAAGGTGTGGCCGGGCGGTCCCGACGCCGCCGAGGGCTCCGTCCTCATCGACGCCGACACCCGTGCGAACGCCGGCGTGAAGGTCGGCGATACTGTCACGATCGCGGCCGTCGACGTCGCCGACGCCGACCGCGTGACGCTGGCCGCGCCCGGGCGGCTCGCCGAGGTGGACGTGAGCCGCGAGGTGGTCGAGCGGGCGCTCTCCCGCGAGCTCCGCGACCGCCCCGTCACCGAGGGCGAGGCCGTCCACGTCGAGCGACTGGGCGGGCTCCGGTTCGTGGTCGCTCGGACCGACCCGGCGGGCACCGTCCGGATCACGGCCTCGACGGACGTCTCCGTCGAGTACAAGGACGGCGCCGGGTCCGCCGGAGACCGCGCCGACGCGTCGGCCGCGCCGGGGAGCGACCGCGCCAGCGGGCCGGCGAACCCGGGGACCGAGACGCCCGGCGACGACGGCCGTCCGAAGGGCGGGTCGCCGCCCGAGGAACACACCGCAGGCGCGACCTACGAGGACATCGGCGGATTGGACGAGGAGCTGGAGCTGGTCCGGGAGACCATCGAGCTCCCGCTCTCCGAGCCGGAGGTGTTCACCCGGCTCGGCGTCGACCCGCCGAAGGGGGTCCTCCTCCACGGCCCGCCGGGGACGGGGAAGACGCTCATCGCCCGCGCCGTCGCCAACGAGGTCGACGCGACGTTCATCACCGTCGACGGCCCGGAGATCATGTCGAAGTACAAGGGCGAGTCGGAGGAGCGGCTCCGCGAGGTGTTCGAGCGCGCGAGCGACGACGCCCCCGCGATCGTTTTCTTCGACGAGATCGACTCGATCGCGGGCAAGCGCGACGACGGCGGCGACGTGGAGAACCGCGTCGTCGGCCAGCTGCTCTCGCTGATGGACGGGCTCGACGCCCGTGGCGACGTGATCGTCATCGGCGCGACGAACCGCGTCGACACCATCGACCCCGCCCTCCGGCGCGGCGGGCGGTTCGACCGCGAGATCGAGATCGGCGTGCCCGGCGAGTCGGGGCGGCGGCAGATCCTCGACGTCCACACGCGCCGGATGCCGCTCGCGGACGACGTGGACTTGGACCGGATCGCGGGCCGGACGCACGGGTTCGTCGGCGCCGACATCGAGGGGCTATCGCAGGAGGCGGCGATGACCGCGCTCCGTCGCGCCCGGGAGTCGGACTCGCGGGCGCTGAACGACGTGACCGTCACGAAGGCGGACTTCGAGGCGGCGCACGCCAACGTCGAGCCGAGCGCGATGCGCGAGTACGTCGCCGAGCAGCCGACCACAGACTTCGCGGACGTCGGCGGCCTCGACGACGCCAAGGGGGAGCTCGAACGCGCCGTGACGTGGCCGCTGTCGTACGGGCCGCTGTTCGACGCCGCCGGCGCCGACCCCCCGACCGGCGTCCTGCTGTACGGCCCGCCGGGCACCGGGAAGACGCTGCTCGCGCGCGCCATCGCCGGCGAGAGCGGCGTCAACTTCATCCAGGTCGCCGGGCCGGAGCTGCTCGACCGGTACGTCGGGGAGTCGGAGAAGGCGGTCCGCGAGCTGTTCGACCGCGCGCGGCAGGCGGCGCCCGCGATCGTCTTCTTCGACGAGATCGACGCGGTCGCGACCGACCGGGACGCGGCGGGCGGTGACGGCTCGGGCGTGGGCGAGCGGGTCGTCTCCCAGCTCCTGACGGAGCTCGACCGGGCCAGCGACAACCCGAACCTCGTCGTCCTCGCGGCCACCAACCGGCGGGACGCGCTCGACCCCGCGCTGCTCCGTCCCGGCCGGCTCGAGACGCACGTCGAGGTGCCGGAGCCGGACCGCGAGGCGCGCCGCAAGATCCTGGAGGTCCACACCCGCGGGAAGCCCCTCACGGACGAGGTCGACCTGGAGCGCGTCGCCGACGAGACGGAGGGGTTCTCCGGGGCCGAGATCGCCTCGCTGTCGCGGGCGGCGGCGATGCGCGCCATCGAGCGCGTCGCCGACGAGCACGGCGAGGCCGCAAACGACCACGCCGACGAGGTGGGTATCACCGGGGAAGACTTCGACGCGGCGCTCGAGTCCGTCCGGCCCGAGAGCGTCTGAGGGCGCCGAGGTCCCGCGGGCCGGTCCCGTCTCCGGTCAGTCGTCTCCGCTCGACTCGGCGGCCGCGCCGTCCTCCGTTCCCTTCTTTTCCACCTCTCTGCCCTCCGTTCCCCCGTCGTCGGACTCGCCGTGATCGTGTCCGCCGTGCGCGCCGGCGTCTCCGAGCGCGCCGGGACCGAACTCGTCGACCGGGGTGACGCTGTAATCGACCGTGAGCGTGTCTTTCGTCGCGCGGACCTTGCCCACGAACGTCGATATCTCCGCGAGCTCGCCCTCCAACACGAACAGCTCCATACAGTACTGCGAGCCCACGTGGCTGTGGAAGTTCGAGGCGACGATCCCCTCGTCCTCGTGGCGCAGGCGCATCATCCGCTCCTCGACGTTCGTCGTCTCGTAGTTAAAAAGCACCGTCACGACGGCCATGAGGTCGCGGTCTTCGAGCTTCGCGTCCTCGAACTCGCCGAGGAGGTTCCGGGAGGCCTCGCGGACGACCTCGCTGCGGCCGGTGTACCCGTGCTCGTCGGAGAAGTTGTCGATGCGCTCTAGCAGCTCCTCCGGCATGGACACGCTGACGACTGTCATATATTAAATCATACCGCGGAAGTTGTTAATCCTTGAGGTCCGGGCCGCCGCGTTCCGCTTCTCGCTCGGGTCGGTCGCCGCCTCCTCCGGTCCCCTCGCTGTCGCCGCCTGCGATCCGCTCGCCGAGCCACGCGTAGTGGTCGAGTAGGGCTGCCTCGCCCGCCTCGGTGAGCGCGTACACGTCCGCGATCCCCTCGGTGCGCCGGCGGAGGTGGCCGGCCTCGACGAGCGCCGAGAGCGTGCCGTAGAACGATCCCGGATCGATCCGCTCGTCGTAGTGCGATTCGAGCCGGCTCTTCAGCGACTGCGCGCGCAGCTCCCCGTGTTCGTACAGGAGCGCGCAGAGGTCGCGGCGGCGGCCGCTGTGGAACCACTTCGTCATGTGTCGCGAGTCGGCCCGCGGCGGCATAAATCGCTCACGACGCGTCGACAAGCTCGTCGAGCCGGCGCACGCGCCGGTCCCCGAGCACGCACCGCCCGCGCTCGTCGTGGCCGACGCGCTCGACGTGGACCGCGTCGAGGCCGGCGTTCCAGGCGGCCGCCACGTCGCTCTCGCCGTCGCCGACGTAGTAGCCGCGACCTCGGGTCGGATCGACGCCGAGGTCTCTCATCGCGGTCTCGATCGGGTCGGGGGACGGCTTCCACCCCGTCTCGTCGGTGCAGCAGACGACGGCGTCGAAGCGGTCGTCGAGGCCGACGCGGTCGAGGACTGGCTCGGCGAGGAACTCCTGACAGTGGGTGACGAGCCCCGTCGGCCCGCCGACCTCCTCGACGCGGTCGAGCAGCCGCGCGGCGTCGTCGTGGAGGTACGTCGCCTCCGCGCGGGCGACCGGGTCCTCGACGGAGTGAAACGCGGGCCAGAACGCCTCGGGGTCGACCCCCATCCCGCGGAGCGTCTCCGCGCGAGACCCGCCGAGACCGCTCCAGAGGACCCGCGCCTCCCGGTCCGAGAACTCGCGGCCCAGCCGGCCGCCAACGCGGTCGAACACCGCTCGGGTGTACTCCCACTCGGCGTCGACGAGGGTCCCGTCGAGGTCGAACAGGTGGAAGTCGTAATCGGTGACGGCCATATGGTATATCCGTACACCGGGGGCGGGCAAGTGCGTTGCGGGTGCGCGGGATCCCTGCTCACACCGACCGGAGCCGTCCGGGCGGCCGGCTTCCCCCCCTCGCGTCACCCCCGGACGTGGACCGACGAGCCGAGGTACTTGCGGAGGACCTCGTCGACCGAGTCGGCGTTGAAGCGGCCGAGGTCCGCGGCGATCGCGTCCGTCAGCGCGTCGCGGTACGCCTCGTCGGTGCGGAGTTCGCGGAAGTCGGCGGCGGCGACCTCGAGGCTCGCGGCGTCCGCCAGTCCGAGGCGCTCCGCGGCCAGCCGCCGGAACGACGGCTCGTCGCCGACCTCGCCGCGCCACAGCCGGTCGCGGAAGAACAGCCACCCGTCGGCACCGGGGTCGCTCGCGGGGAGTTCCATCGTCGTCTCGAACCGGCCCGGGTCGACGGCGGCGTCCGCGGGATCGAGTCGGACGGCGACGCGGAAGACGTAGGCGGCCTCCATGCGTCGACCGTCGCCGGACCGATTCATAAAGCTACATACCGTTCGGCGTCGTGGACCCCGTCATGTGGCAGCGTCTCCGCGGCCTCGCCGGGCGCGCGTACCGGCGGCACCTCCGCCGCGAGATCGACGACGTCCCCGACCACGTCGCCGTCATCCAGGACGGGAACCGTCGGTACGCCCGCGAGCAGGGCGACGACGCTCCCGAGGGACACCGCGCCGGCGCGGACACCACCGAACAGGTCCTCGACTGGTGCGCCGACCTCGGCGTCTCGGAGCTCACCCTCTACGCCTTCTCCACCGAGAACTTCGAGCGCCCGGACGAGGAGCTGGAACCCCTCTTCGACCTGCTCGAACGCAAGCTGCGCGAGTTCGCCGACGCCGACCGCGTCCACGATGATGGCGTCCGCGTCCGCGCCATCGGCGACGTGGCCCGGCTCCCGCCGCGCGTCCGCGACGCGGTCGAGTACGCGGAGCGGCGCACCGCCGGCAACGACCGGTTCACGCTCAACGTCGCGCTGGCGTACGGCGGCCGGACCGAACTGCTCGACGCCGCGCGCGCCATCGCCCGCGACGTAGACGCGGGCGAGATGGCTCCCGGGGACGTCGACGTCGAGACCGTCGAGTCGCGCCTGTACGACCGCCCGATCCGCGACGTTGACCTGATCGTCCGCACCGGCGGCGACGAGCGCACCTCGAACTTCCTCCCGTGGCACGCCAACGGCAACGAGGCCGCCGTCTACTTCTGTGCCCCCTACTGGCCTGAGTTCTCCGAGGTCGACTTCCTGCGCGCGATCCGCACCTACGAGTCGCGCGAGGAATCGTGGCAGCGCGCACGGGCCGAGCGCGCGGTCGCGTTGGTGCGCGCGCTCGCCGAGGTGGAGTTCGCCGAAGCCCGCGCCGCCGCCGCCAGGCTCCGCGAGCGGATCCCCCGGCTCGACGGCAGCGACCTCTCCGACGACGCGCTCGACATCGCCGACGGTGACTCGGCCGGCCCGGCCGACGGCGAGTCCGCCGGTCGGATCGACGGCGACGGGCCGGAGTCGACGGGAGCCGACTAGGCGGCGCCGGGCGCGACGCCGCCCTCGTTCCGCGTCAGTAGGTACAGCGCGAACGACGAGAGCCAGTGCGACCCCGCGTAGTCGTCGGTGAGCACGTCCGCGGCCCCGGCCTCCGCGTGGCGGCGCGCCGCGGCGTCGAGGGGCTCCCGGAGCCGGTCCGCGGCCGGGCCGTCCCGCCCGTCGAGCGCGTCGGCCACTCCGGCGAGACACCACGCCCGGGAGACGTTGAGCCCGATCAGGTGTATCGCGGCGCCGTCGCCCTCGTCGGGCTCCACGTCGACCGGCGAACACAGCGCGTCGTGCGGCGGCGCGGCGAGGTCCGGGAGAAAGTCGTCGAGCCACGACGCGAACGGGTCTGGGTCGAGGACGCGGCGCATGAGGTCCGCCTCGGTCCGCGCTGGCGAGACGAAGTCCCAACCGACCGGCTCCGCGCCGACGACCGCGGCGGTGTCGTCCGCGTAGAGGCGGCGCGCCGCAGCCGCGGCCTCGCGTTCGAGGTCGGCGTCGCCGACGACCCGCGCGTAGTCGAGCACGCCGGCGAGCGCGAACGCGGTGTTGCCGTGCGTACCGACGCGGTGAGCGCGGTCGATCCCGAGGAACGACTCTCGGACCCCCTCCCGGACCCGCCCTTCCAGCGGGCGGAGGGTCTCGCGCCACGCGTCGGCGCGCAGGTCGTCCCACAGGTCGAGTTCGGCGGCGAGCCGGAGCAGCCACGCCCAGCCGTACGGCTCCTCGAAGCCGGGGTTCTCGTCGAGGTACGCGACCTCGCTCGCGACGCTCTCGGGAGCCAGTCGCTCGTCGATCCCGGCAGCGACATCGGCCTCGTCCGGGTGGTGCGGGACGAGCCGCAGCGCGCGGACGAGCGCCCAGTGGCTGTGGACCGCCGAGTGCCAGTCGAAGCAGCCGTAGAAGACGGGGTGGTCTTCCGACGGGGGCGGCGGCGCCTCCGGCCCCTCGACGGCGCCCCGATAGTGGGGGTACTCGGTCTCGACACCGTCGAGCGGGTGGGCGGCGAGCGCGGTCGCGACCGCGTCGTCGAGCGCGTCCGCCCGCCCGGATCGGAGCGCGTCCGGCGACAGCTCCTCGAAGGCGTTCATGCCGGTCGGTCGGCGGGGCGCCTGTTCAATCGGTCGGTCGGGTGCGGACTGGTCGCACGCGGCTCGGGAGCGCGAGGGAACGACCCGCGCCGCGGCGCTCCGGCGGCCCGGTCACGCGGGGTTCTTCCGCGTCAGGTCGCTGCCGCAGATCGGACACCGCTCCTTGTTCTCGTCGAAGGTGCGGTTGCAGCCGACGCACTGGAAGCGCCACTCGCGCTCCTCGGTGATCCCATCGCGCTCGATGGGCTCGACCGGGAGGTCGAGCCGCTCGGCGACGTTCTGCATCGCGTAGTCGTCGGTGACGAGCGTCCCGTGAAGCTCCAGCGCGGTCGCGATGAGCCGGATGTCGGTGTCGGACAGCTCAGCGGCGTCGCCCGACCCCTTCGCGGCCCGGCGGACTCGGTCGACCGCCTCGGGCGCCGGGACGTGAACGGTCATCCCGGAGCCCTCCATCGCGTCGAACCGGAGCGCGACCTCGCCTGTCAGTTCGTCGTGGACCGCCGGGATGGAGACCACGTCCTCGTCGGTCGTGTACTCGTGGATGAACGCGGACGAGTCGAGGACCTGCATCAGCGGGCGACGACGATGTAGTCTTTCACCGCCTGTACGTTCGCGACCGGGACCCGGAGCCGCCCCATCTCGTCGACGTCGAAGTCGACGCGCTCGCTCCTGAGCTGCTCGTGCGGGCTGACGAGCAGGTGGTTCAGCTCGCCGGACTCGAGGTTCATCGTGATGTTGTACAGGTCCCCGAGCTCCGTGCCGTCGGCGCTCATCACCGCCTTCCCGGAGAGGTTCTCCGCGAGGATGTCGACCATACCCGCACGGTCCCGGGCGACGGTCTTAAACGCCACGGGCCGTCCGACGGGCGACCGACGCGGACGGGCTCGGCGCCGGGCGCTCGGTGACTGGGCACCGGTTTCGCCGCCGCGGATCACCGCGGCGTTTTGAAAGGCTTAACTGACGGCCGGAACGAATGGTGGCTATAACCTTCTCGGGGCGATCACATATGACCGACCACACACACGCGGACACCCTGCGAACCCCCATCGTCGCCGTGCTGGGTCACGTCGACCACGGCAAGACGAGCCTGCTCGACACGATCCGCGGCTCCGCCGTCAGCGAGGGCGAGGCCGGCGCGATCACCCAACACATCGGGGCGACGGACATCCCGCTCGACACCATCTCCGGCATGGCGGGCGAGCTGATCGACCCGTCCGACTTCGACCTCCCCGGCCTGCTGTTCATCGACACGCCGGGCCACCACTCCTTCTCGACGCTGCGCGCCCGCGGCGGCGCGCTCGCCGACATCGCGGTGCTCGTCGTCGACGTCAACGACGGCTTCCAGCCGCAGACGGAGGAGGCGATAGACATCCTCCGGCGGACGGGGACGCCGTTCGTCGTCGCGGCCAACAAGGCCGACACGACGCCGGGGTGGAACCCGCAGGACGGCGAACCGATCCAGAAGAGCATGGAGGCGCAGTCGGAGCGCGCGAAGTCCATGCTCGACGAGAACCTCTACGAGATTATCGGCCAGCTGTCCGACGCCGGCTTCTCCGCCGACCTCTACTGGCGCGTCCAGGACTTCCAGAAGAACATCGGCGTCGTCCCGCTCTCGGCGCTCACCGGCGAGGGCGTCCCGGACCTCCTGACAGTCCTCATGGGTCTCTCCCAGCGGTTCATGAAAGAGGAGATGGCGATCGACGTCACGGGGCCCGGCGAGGGGACGGTCCTCGAAGTGAAAGACGAGCGGGGGTTCGGCGCGACCGTCGACACCGTCGTCTACGACGGCGTGATCCGGAACGGCGACACCATCGTGGTCGGCGGACAGAACGAGCCGATCGTCACCGAGATCCGCGCGCTGCTCCGTCCGCGGCCGCTCGCGGAGATCCGCACCGAGAAGGAGTTCGAGAAGGTCGGCGAGATCGGCGCCGCGGCCGGCGTGAAGATCGCCGCGCCCGACCTCGACCAGGCGATGGCGGGCGCGCCGGTCCGGGTCGTCCGCGACCGCACCGCCGATCAGGTCATCGAGGAAGTGAAGGCCGAACTCGCCGAGATAGAGGTCGAGACCGCCGACAACGGTGTCGTCGTCAAGGCGGACACGCTCGGCTCGCTGGAGGCGATGGCGAACGCCCTCCGCGAGGCGGAGGTCCCGATCCTGCGCGCCGAGGTCGGCGACATCGCGCCGCGCGACATCGCGGTCGCCGAGACGGCGAACCAGGACGAACACAAGGCGATCCTCGGGTTCAACGTCGACCTCCTCAAGAACGCGGAGTCGGACTTAGAGAACGCGGACGTGAAGCTGTTCAAAAACGAGGTCATCTACCAGCTGGTCGAAGACTACGAGCGCTACGTCGAGGAGAAGCAGCGCGCGCAACAGGAGACGGTGCTGGACAAAGTGGTCCGCCCGGCCCGCTTCCGCATCCTCCCCGACCACACGTTCCGGCAGAACGACCCCGCGGTCGTCGGCGTCGAGATCATCTCCGGCACGCTCCAGAACAACCGCAACGTCGGCTACTTCGAGGGCAACGAGTTCGAGCGCGTCGGCGACCTCTCCGGGATCCAGAAACAGGGCGACGACGTCGACGAGGCCCGCGCCGGCGAGCGCGTCAGCATCGCTATCGACGGCCCGACCGTCGGCCGCGGCATCGAGGAGGGCGACACCCTCTGGACCGAGGTGCCAGAGAAGCACGCGAAGATCCTCGAACAGGAATTAAAAGAGGAGATCACCGCAGACGAGCGCGAGGCCCTCCAAGGCTACTTGGAGACGCGCCGGAAGCGCGACCCCTTCTGGGGGAAGTGACTCCGACAAGACTCTTGTAATCGGCGTCGCCACGTCTGCCTATGGTCTCCCGAGAGAACGCGGTCATCCTCCTGTTCATGGCGGCCGGCTTGGCGCTGGCGTACGGCGGTCGCGTCGCGACGGGCCTGAGCGACACCGTCCTGATCGGCGTGCTGATACTGGTCGGCGTCGTGGCGCCGCAGGCGGTGATTGGCTACCTCGACGCCGAGAACTCGGGGTGACGCGGCCCCGTCCCCTCCGAGCGCACCCGTCGATCGCGTGTCGCCGTTATGTGCGTCGAGCCCGTAACGGGGGTATGGAGACGACCGTGATCGAACACGACGGCGCGATGCTCGCGCGGCTGGAGGGCGACGACCGGGTGTTCGAGGTGCGCTTCGACGCGCTCGAACCGACCGACGTGACGCTGCGGTTCCGCCGCGACGGCGAGCGCGTCGGGAGCGTCTACAACGACGACGGCACGAAGCGAACGATGGCGCGCCTCACGACCGCTCGCGAGGGGACCGACTTCATCGGCGTCGAGGTGCCGAAGGAGTTCGTCGCCGAGGTCCTGGACACGGCGCTTGAAACGGGCCGCGTCACCGACGAGACCGCAGCCGAGGGGTATCGACTCCGGGTGCTCTGAGCCGACGCGCCGCGCCCCCGGAGTCAGGCGTACAACAGGATGATCACCGCGACGAACGCCAACTCGCCGCCGACGAGCAGCGCGGCCAACAGCCAGGCCTTGTAGGTCCACAGCCACTCGCGGGCGTCCGCGAACCGGCTCCCGCCGTCCGCCTCCGAAGCGGCGCGGTACGCGGCGTCGACCCGCCAGCCCGTCTCCGAGTCGTACGTCGCTGGCACGCGGGTGCCGACGAGCTCGTCGACGTCGAGCGGCGAAACGCCCGCGGCGTCCAGAAATCCGAGGAATTCCTCGGACTCCTGAAGCGATCCGTCGCGGGGCGCGTCGAACCGCTCGGTGTGCGTGGCGTCGCCGTGCGGCGGACGCATCTCGACGACCACTCGGTCGCCGACCGAGCGTACCCGAGTGACGATCAGCGCGTTCTCCTCGTCGTTAAGGTACGCCTCGCGGAGCCGGCGCTTCACCTCCTCGTCGACGCCGGCGTCGTCGAGGTCGTCGGGGAGGGTCTCGGAGTCGGGGAACGCGTCGGCGTCCGCGTTGTCAGCGCCTTCGCGGTCGGCGGTCGTCGAGACGCTCTCGTCACCGCCGGATCGGTCCGCCATCGACCCGGGATTGGCGACGCGCTCTGATAAGGTCACGGCCGCTCCCCGAACGCGATACGTGACTGTCGTCGCTACGAGCGACCCCCTGACCGAGCATAGCCAAGCCCCGGCCGCTCGGCGATGCGCGGTCACCGACCCGAGCACGACTGCCGAAGCCCCGGCCCCGCGCCTCACGCCTCCCCAGCCTCGTCGCTGGCGCCGCCGGCGCCAGCGACTCCCTCGCGCGTGCGGCTCGGCCGCGAGGCGGCCTCGCAGGCACGCGCCACCGCACCTCGACTGTCAGCCGCTCACTGGAGCCGGTAGCGTAAGATCGCGGCGATACCGCCGAGGTTGGCGAGCTGCTCGCCCGGCGCGAACTCCGAAGAGAAGACGACCACGTCGCCGCCCTGCTGCTCGACCGACTCGATCACCGCGTTCACGTCGATCTCCCAGTCGCCGTCCCCCTGCCGCTCCGTGCGGAGGCGCTCGTCGACGACGAGCAGCGTCTCGACCGCGCCGAACTCGGCGGCCTCGGCGGTGTCGTCCGGGCCGTACGTCGCCTTCTCGCCCGTCGCGATGTTCTCGGTCAGCTCGTCGATGAGGCTCGCCTCCTTCGAGATGCGGGTCTCCTTCTGGACCTCGTCGACCGCGCCGCGCTTGAGCACCTCGTGGACGCCGCGGTCGCCGACGGCGGCGGTGTCGACGGTGGTGATCCGGTCGGAGAGGTCGCGGAACTCCTCGTCGACGTAGTCGCGGGCGTCGTTCTTCGTGAAGCCGGGCCCGGCCAAGATTACGGCGTCGGCGTCGAGGTGCGCGAGCGCCTCGCCGAGTTCCGCGAACAGCTCCTCGCGGGGGCGAGAGAACTCGCCTTTGCCGGTCGGCTTCGTGAACGAGGCGTACTCCTCCGTGCCGTACTGCTGGACTGTGTGGACGTACGCCGCGCCCTCTTCCACGGTCGCGATGGCCACGTCGGGGTTCTCCGCGGCCTCGGTGGCCTCCTCCAACCGCTCCGTCTGGTCGGGCTTGAAGTGCTTCTCGACGGTTATCTCGTCGTGCTCCTCGACGTTGAGCGTGTGGTGGGCGTTGAGCTGGTCCTCCCGCGAGCAGCCGACGATGACGCCCGAGACGCGGAGGCGGTTGGCGAACCGCGCGAACTCCACGTCCTCCACCTGAAGGGTGACGAAGATGTGTTCGCGCTGCCCGCCGGTGTCCCGCATCTGGTCGTCGTTCCGCTGGATACGTCTGGTGGTGTCGCCCTCGACGAGGTCCCCGGGTTCGAGGACGTGCGCGAGGTGCCAGAGGTCGTCCACGTTCTCGGGGACCAGCGTGAGCCGTTCCCGGCCCTCTTCGCCGTACCCCCGCTCGGAGATGCGCATGTCCGAGCGTTCGCTCGGGACCGTATCAACTCTTGTCTTCCGCGTCGGAGAGCCGCGGCCCCCACACGAAGCCGCCGTCCGGGCCGGCGGCGTCGGGCTCGTCGGCGTCCGTCCCGTCCGGTTCGGCGGCGTCCGCGTTGACCTCCGCGGTCGCGTCGGCCGGGTCGTCTCCGCCCTCGATCGGCACGGTTCGACCGGTCTGGACCGCGGCCGGCGGCTCGCTCCGCATCGGCCGCCCGCCGTCGCCGGACACGGCGGGAACCGACGGGGCGTCGCGTTCGCGGCCGACCTCGGCAGCCGCTGTGCCGCCCCGAGCCGCCACCTTGCCGCGAGTCTCCGTGCCGCCCCGAGCCGTCGCGTTGCCGCGAGTTATCGCGTCGCCGCGGGTCGCCGCGTCACCACGAGCCGTCACATCACCGTGCGTCGCACCCGTTTCGCGGAGCGCTCGGCCACCGGCGTCCGTGGCGATGTGAGCCTCCGTAACGCCCGGCTCCGTCCGGCTGTCGGGGCCACCCGCCATGGCGGCGGCCGCGCCCCGCCCGTAGAGTCCGTGTGCGACGACGCGGACGAGGAAGGCGAGCGCGACGCCGACGACCAGCGGCGCCGTCGGCGCCGCGACGGCGTACCCGACGGCGAGCGCCCCGGCGGCGAGCGTCCACCCGGTGGCGTACGGGCCCGTCGCGGCGATATCGGCCACCGTCTGCGGACTCAACCCGTCCCTGAGCCGGCCGGAGGCGGCGAACGCGGCGAGCGCCGCCGGGCGGACGTACGCGAACGCGAGGAGGTACGCCCCGACGAGGGCGGCGACGACGCCGACGGCCGCGACCGCGACGACCGCCGGCCCGCCCGGCCCGAGCGCCGACTCGACCGCCGTCGCTGTCGCCGCCGGGTCGACCGGCCCCTCGATGAGGGCCGCGACGACGCCTCCGGCGACCGCGAGCCCCCCCGCGAGCGGCGCGAGCAGCGCCGCGGACAGCAGCACCGACTTGACGCCGTCTCTGACCAACTCCCCCCACGCGACCAGCGAGGGCGTGCCCGTCGCCTCACCGGTCTGGATCGCGCTTCGAGTCACCCGGACGAAGTACCCCCGCGCGACGAGCCACGGCGCGAGCGCGACCGGCGCCGCCGCGGCGACCGCCGGGCTGACGAAGAGGACGCCGACGAGCCACGCCGGCGTCAGCACCCACGCCAGCAGGGTCACGGCGCCGCCGACGAGGACGACGCCCGCGGTGTCGTCGGTTTGGGTCAGCGCCGTCGCGGCCGCGGTGAGCATGTGACTACACACAGGAGCGGGAGCAGCATAAATGGTCTCCGGCCCGAGCGTTTATACCACTCCACGGGTTACACCAAGTTGGCCGCGCGGGACAATCGTGTGCCTCTGACAACCTATCTGCGGCCGCCACTCGGCGGTCGTCCCCCGCCCGCGGCTTTCGTCTGACCGTACCATCCCAGCGGCGGCGCCGCCGGCGTGTGCCGGTACCGATTTATCCCGTCCCGCCGACGGATCGGGTATGACCGGCGACGAGCGGACGGCCGACGTGGAGCCGGCGCTCCGCAGCTACGGCGTCAGCGTCGAATCGATCGACGGGGGCGACCCGCTGGAGCTGACGTACATGACCGCCTTCCCCGGCCGCGAGGTCCACCGCGGCGAGATCGGGCGCGCGCTCAACGCGCTCATCGACCGCGCGGAGGCCGACGAGTGGGACCCCGTCCGCGTCGAGGGCACGGTCGTGCGGTCTCCCGGCGATGTCCTCGGGACGTGGCACGCCGAGGCGGAGTGGTTCGAGGCGCTCGCGCGCTACGAGATCTCCGAGACGGAGTTCTCGGCCCGTGTGCTCGACACGCTGAACGAGACCGAGGCGGAGGGCGAACCCCCGGGCGCGTCCGGCGGACCGGACGCGTCCGAGGCGGATCCGGAGGGCGACCGGTGACCCGCCGACACCCCGTCAACCGAGCGCAGCGCCGCCTCGCGCGCCCGGCCCGAGAGCGGTTCGCCACCCGGGCGGTCGCGTTCGACGCCGACGGCGCGACCTGTCGCGGGACGCTGTACCTGCCCGGCGGCGACGCCGACGACCCGCCGATCGTCGTGATGGCGCCCGGGCTCGGCGCGGAGCGCACCTTCGGTTACCCGGCCGTCGCGGAGCGGTTCGCCGACGCGGGCTACGCCGCCCTCCTCTTCGATCACCCGGAGTTCGGCGAGTCGGACGGCGACTCGCAGACGGTCGACCTCGCCCGCCAGCGCGCGGCGTACGAGGCCGCGATCGACCGCGCGGGCCGCCTCGACGACGCGGGCGACGACCTCGTGTTGTGGGGCGCGTCGCTGTCGGCCGCGCACGTCCTGACGCTCGCCGCGGAGCGCCGGGACGTCGACGCGGTCGTGGGCCTCGTCCCGATGCTCGACGGGCGCGCGATCGCCCGCCGACGCGGCGGGCGGTACCTGCTCCGCTCCGGCATCGCAGGGCTCCGCGACCTCGTCGGGCACCGGGTCGGCCGCGGTCGCACCGTCCCCATCGTCGGCGGGACGGACGAGCGCGCGGCGATCACGGAGCCGGGGACGAAGCGGAAGTACCTCGACCTCGTCGACCGCGAGTCGGCGTGGCGCAACGAGACCCCCGCCCGGTCGCTGCTCGGGCTCGTCGGCTACCGCCCCGTGACGCGACTCGACGAGGTCGACGCGCCGACGCTGCTGCTCGCGGGGACCGACGACAACATCGTTGACGCCGAGTCGGTCGCGGACGCCGGCGAGCGGCTCTCGCGCGGAACCGTCGTCACCATGCCCGCCGACCACTTCTCGGTGCTCGGCGACGACTTCGAGGGCGCGATCGGGCACCAGCTCTCCTTCCTGCGCGACGCGCTGGAGTAGGTCGCCGCGGGAGAGGCGAACTCGGGCGTCGTCGCCCGCGCGACCGCTTAAGTGAGTCCGCGGCGCATCCCCGCCCATGACAGCCATCGCGATGCTGAGCGTCGCCCCGGTGGTCGAGGAGAGCATGGCCGAGGAGGTGGCGGCCGC
>NZ_NEWJ01000059.1:0-16300 GCF_002135045.1 Halorubrum sp. SD683 | reverse complement strand
GCTGGCCGGCTGTCGCCCGCGGGGGCCGCTTTCGTGATCGCCACGAGCGTCGGGAGGTCGGTCGCCAGGAGGATGCCGAGGTTGTCGCGGGTGGTCTTCGTCGGGCCGTCGTCGGCGGCGGCCACGAGGAGCCCGTAGTCCAGTTTCTGGCCGACGATCCCGCGGATCGTCGTCCGCAACCACGGCTCGTGGCCGACGGTGTCGACGAAGGAGACGAGCCGGTCGGCGGCCTCGACGACTCCCGCACGGTCGGACTTGCGGTGGGGGTTGTCCATCCTGACCGGCTCGTCGGCGCCGTCGGCGAAGCCGTACACCGCGTACGAGAGGTCGGCCGAGAGGCCGCGCTCGACCTCGTGGGGCTGGACGTCGAGGAAGCCCCGCGTGCCGCCCTGCCCGTCGTCGGCGCGCCCGGTGACCAGCGTCCCGACCAGCGTCGACTTGCCGTGGTCGACGTGGCCCGCCGTGCCGACGACGAGGTGGTCCTCGTCGGCCTCGAACACGCCGCCGTCGCGGAGCGTGGCGAGCCCCACGAGGCCCGCCTCGTCGCCGTCGCCGCCGGAGCCGGCGCTCCACGTCTCGGCGTCGGCGATGTGGGCGTCGGCCTCGTCGGCCAAAAGCGAGAGCACGTCCATGGTCTCGGAGAAGGCGTCGGGGGAGACGCCGGCCAACCCGCCGTCGTCGGTCACGCCGAGGACGTAGGTAGCCTCGCCGTCGCCGGAGAGGACACGGTGGCGGAGCTGAGCCACGAGCGACTCCATGCGCCCGTCGGCGAGGTGGACCTCGCGCGTCAGGCGCTCCTTGAACTCGATCGCGCCGCCGTCTCGCTCGCCGCGCTCGATGGCCCGCCGGAGGGCGGACCGGTCAGCGCTCATACCGACTTGTAGGCGACAGCCGGGCTTAACGGTTTTCGTGCTATGAGTCCTCACGTCACGTGAGCGGTACCGAGGCGTCGGGAGCGCCCGGGAGCCGCCACCGTACGCTTGCCCGCCGACCCCCGACGCACCCTTTAAGCGGTCGCCGGCGGGAGCCGGTGTATGGACACCTCGGTCCCCAGCGTCTCCGAACGACGCGTCCACGTGGTCCCGCTCGGGTACGAGCGCGACCGGATCGTCGAACCGCTCCGCCGCCACGGCGCCGATGTCGCGTACCTCCTCGTCGACGCCCCGGACCGCGACGCCGCCCGCGGCGACGTTGACTTCGACGCCGCGCAGGCGGTCGACCCCGGTGACATCCGCATCGATCCCGACGGGCTCACGGCCTACCAGCGCGACGCGTGGGCGGCGGTCGCCGAGTTCGCCGAGGTCCGCGCGATCCCCGTCGCCCACGCGGACGTGTACGACGTGCTCGGCGTGACGACGACCGTCGCCGCCCGCCACCAGGCGAGCGCCGAGGACGGCGACCGGCTCTTCGGGAACGTCTCGACCGGACCGCGGATCGCCGCGGTCGGCGTCGCGCTCGCCTGTATGATTGTCGGCGCGCGGCCCTACAGCGTCGAGCCGGAGCGCCACCGCCACGACCGGCGCGAGGAGCCGCTCACGACGGGCATCGAGCGCACGGTCGACCTCCCGATCTACCCCATGGACGCCCCAACGACCGACCAGGTCGCGGTGCTCGGTCGGCTCCACGACCGCGCCGAGGGGAACCTGACCACCGACAAGTGGAACCTGATCGAGTGGGCGCGCGAGCGCGAGCTGTCGTTCCTCCGCGAGGCGGGGGAGAGCCGGACGGCGAAGTACCGCGCCTTAGAGACGCACGTCCTCTCGCCGCTGCGGGAGCGCGGCTACGTCGAGCTCGAGGACATCGGGCGCTCCGACACGGTCCGACTCACCGAGACCGGTCGCCGGGTCTTCTTCGCGTTCAAGCACAAGCTCGACGGGCGGTAGCAGGGCGGCCCAGACGAAACGGTCGACACGCAAACCGCGAGTCGTCCGACCCAACCGCGTTGTTCGGTCTATCCGTGCTGTCAATAGCTAACGTAGAATTATCCCCCGCACGTCGATCCAGATGCGTGACGCCCGCCGGACGGTCGGGGTGCCCTCCCTGCCCTCCACACCGCCTGTCCGCTATCAGCCGCCGGTCGCCAGCTCCCTCTCGGGGCGGCCGGTCCCCGCTGACGCCGCCGCGCCCGCCCGGCGGATCGTCACGGCCGACGGGTCCCCCGTCGGCGCTTCTCCGACTCACTCCTCCGTCAGGTCGACGTAGGTCCGCCGGACGGTCACCGGCGTCACGCCGGCCACGTCCGCGGCCGCCTGCTGCGTACACTCCGCGTCGAGCTCCCGGGCCGCGGTGTACAGACAGGCGGCCGCGACGCCGACCGGGTTTCGGCCGTTAGCGATCCCTTCCTCGACGGCGCGCTCGGCCAGCTCGCCCGCCCGACGCTCGACGGCGGGATCGCAGCCGAGGTCGCTCGCGAACCGCGGGAGGTACTCCGCGGGACCGCTGGGCGCGATCGGCAGGCCGAGTTCGCGGTTCATCGCGTCGAAGGCGGCCTGGTGCTCGTCCTCCGTCGCCTTCGCCTCGGCGCACACCTCGCCGACCGTGCGGGACACGTCGGCCGTCCGGCAGGCGACGTAGACGCAGGCGGCCGCGAAGCCCTCCAGCGAGCGCCCGCGGAGCAGGCTCTCCTCCTGCGCGGAGTCGAACAGCGCACAGGCGGCGTCGCGGACGCTATCGGGCAGGCCCATGACGCCGGTGAGCCGCCGGATCTCGGTGTACGCGTACACCTTGTTGCGGTCGCGCTTCGTCGAGATCTGCGCGCGGTTGTGCTGGGTCCGCATCCGGGCGAGCCGGCGGCGCTTGCGCCCCTTCACCTTGGTCGACCGGCCGATCTCCGTCGAGAGCCCGCGGTCGTGGCGGGACCGCGTCAGCGGCGCGCCGGTGCGTTTCGGATCCGTGTCCTCGTCGTCGAACGACCGCCACTCGGGGCCGTGGTCGATCCGGTCGGCGTCCACGACCAGCCCGCAGTCGGCGCAGACGCGCTCCGCGCCGTCGACGCGCGTGCGGCCGCCGCACTCCGGACACGTCTCGCGGTTTCCGGTCTCGGCGGCGGACGCGGTCTCGGACCCCTCGGCGGCCGCTGTGCGGTCCGCGGTCGCGGCACCGTCGGCGGTCGCCGAGCGGTCCGTCGTCGCGACGTCGTCGGTCTCTGTACGGGGCGAACGAACACGGGTCGAGCGTGCGTCACTCATCACACGTCGAACTCCGGCCCGAAGCCTTACTTAAACCCGGGCGAATCGGCGGTCGATCGGCCGGATCGGCGCCGCCGAACCGACCGGTTATCGGTCGGTGATCGCGGCGGCGACCGCGCCGCGGTACGGTGGTT
The DNA here is from genome assembly GCF_002135045.1 of Halorubrum sp. SD683. NCBI lineage: Archaea > Methanobacteriati > Methanobacteriota > Halobacteria > Halobacteriales > Haloferacaceae > Halorubrum > Halorubrum sp. SD683. The sequence goes on along the minus strand of NZ_NEWJ01000059.1, from coordinate 12,978 downwards.
TTAAGATTTCGTGCGAGACACGAATCCGCATGACGCTGTCGGAGATCGCGGCGGGGGTCGAGGTGACCTCGCGCCAGCGCGATCGCGGAGTCGCCCTCGCCGACGACACGGAGACGCCCCTCGTCGACCGCCTGTCGGACCACGCCGAGTCGCTCCCGTGTACGTCAGAGGCGACCGCCACGCTCGTCGACGCCTACACCGCCGGCCGGAGCGTCGGCGACGCGGCGCGTGAGGCGGGCGTCAGCCCGATGACGGCCGCGAAGGCGCTCCACCGCTGCGGCGTCGCGGGCGTCTGTCCGCTCTCACCCACCGCACGTGACATCGTCCGCGACTGGCTCGCCGGCCGGACCCCCCGCAGCGAGGCCGTCGCGCTCACCGGCGGCGACGAGGCGGACTTCGCACTGGCGACGTACGTCGAGACGCACGACCCGGTCGAGCCCGTCGCGGAGGCGGTCGACGCGCAGGTCGCCGGCTCCGCGCCGCTGGGAGACGGACTCGGCGCCGACGACCCCCTCGGCGACGCGCTCGGCTCCACCGACGGCCTCCGCTGAGCGCCGATCCCGTCTTTCCGCTCCGCGTCAGGGCGCGAACCGCTCGACGAGGCTCGGCTCCGGAAACTCCACGTCGAGCGTCGCGTCGAACGCCGCCTCGTACGCGGTCGCGATGGCCCGCGCGTACGCGTCATCCCCTCCAGCCGCGGTCGGCGCGGCCGCCACCTCGGGATCGGTCGCCGGCACGCGGACGACCCCGTTGCCCTCCTCGCCGTCACCGCTCCCCGGTCGCTCGATCGCGAGCGTCGCGTCGAGGCTCCCGCCGACGTCGGCGATCCGGCCGCGGAGCCGCTGGGCCGCGTCGCGCCCGTGGACCGTCGCCGGCCTGACCGCGACCGCGCGGTCGACCGTCGTCGCGGCCGCGACGGCCTCGTTCGACCCGACCGGCGCGGCGTCGACGACCACCGCGTCGTACGTCGTCGCCGCCTCGCCGATCCGCCGCTCCAGCTTCCGGGCGGCCTCCGCCGTCTTCGCACGCGCGACGCGCTCGAACGGCGCTCGCGCGGGTATCGCGTCGACCCGTCCCGGGAGGTCCAGCGCGTCGCGCTCGCCGTCCGCGGTCCGCCCGCTGTCCCCGCCGGTCCCGACGACCGGATACGCCGCCGCCGACAGCGCCGCGTCCGAGTCGTCCGTGAGGAGCGCCGTGAGGTCGGGGTCGATGCGCCCGCTCACGTAGGACTCGGAGAGGCCACCGCGCGTGCACGCGGGAGCGGGGGCCACGCGGGCGGCGTCGCGCGAGGCGAGCGCGGGCAGCGCGACAGCGGTCCGCGTCGTCCCCGCGCCGCCGGTCGCCCCGACCAGCGCGAGCGTCGTCGCGTTCATACGCCGGCCTCGCCGGAGGGTGTTCTTAAGAATCGCGAACTCGGGCGGCGGGTCGCGCCGGCGCTACTTCCCTCGCCGTCGTTACCCGTCTATCGCGGCCGCGACCTCGTCGGCGACCGCGTCGAGTTCGTCGTCGGAGGGGTCCGGCCGCCCGCCGGCGACCGCGTGGATCGCCGCGCCGCCGTCGCCCTCGAAGCGCGGGACGACGTGAACGTGGACGTGCGGGACCTCCTGCCCGGCCGCCTCGCCGTCGTTGACGCCGACGTTGGCCCCGTCGGCGCCGACGGCCGCTTGAATCTCCGGCGTGAGCGACGCGGCCGCGCCGAACAGGTCGCTCGCGAGGTCGGCGTCGAGGTCGCCGACGTGGTGCGCGTGCGACTTGGGGATCACGAGCGTATGTCCGCGCGCGAGCGGGTTCGCGTCGAGGAACGCCAGCACGGAATCGGTCTCGTAGACGGTGCGCGCCGGGATGTCGCCGGCGACGATCGAACAGAAGATACAGTCGTCGGACATACCCGAGCGATCGCTCGGCCGTCTCATCAAGGTTTCCCGGGGCGGCTGTCCCTCAAGATTTGCGCCGTCGCGGCGCCTGCGTCCCGCGCCGCCAACGGACCTATATCCGCCGCGCCGAAACGGCGGGTATGGACGACCGGCTCGAACGCGTGATCCGCCAGCAGCTCCGCAAGGCGGGCAAACAGTTCGAGGAGGCCAAACGCGCCTACGCCGAGGGGCGCGACGACCCCGAGGGCGACGCGGCGGCCGCGGCGCGGTTCCACCTCCCGACCGACGAGTCCGGCGCGGCGCGCATCGTCTGCCGCCGCCACGCGGAGCGCCGGACCGTCCCGGTCGACGCCGAGGGCCGTCCGGCCTGCTTCGAGTCGGGTCACCCCGACTGCGAGGGGTGCGCCGAGGACGTCCGCGACGGCGTCGTCGAGACGTGGTGACGGGGGACCGGCGCTAGGCTCCCACCGATAGCGCCGCGGTCCGACACGCCCCGGTTTGTTTTCAGACGTACAGGTGCGGCGCATGAACCGGACCGCCGCCGTCGCCGGACTCTTCGCCGCCGTCGCCGGACTTGGTGCCGGATACCTCGTTGACTTCACGGCGCTCGGGTTGCGGTTCCGCCCGCCCTTATCCCCCACGCGCGGGGCTCCTCGCCGAGCTGGCGCTCCCGCTGCCGAACGCCATCTGAGGCGACTCGCCTCGGCGCTCGGGCGGCCCGACGGCGTCGGTGCGACCGCTCTCGGCGCGACGACGGCACAGAAGAGATATACCGAGCGGCTGAAAACAGGTGGAAACGTCAGAATGACGCGATCGATCAGTCGACGAGCGGCGCTCGCAGGGCTCGGCCTCGCGGCCGCCAGCGCCGGCTGTCTCGGTCGCACGGAGAACATCGCCGGCCGCGATCCCCCCGAGCAGCTGACCCTCGAGATCAACGCCACGCCGGCGGACGCCGACCCCAACGGGATCCGCATCGCCAGACAGCTCGAAGAGCACCTGACCGCCGTCGGCATCGATGTCCGGCTCAACACCGTCGGACAGACCGACCTCTGGCGGAAGGTGCTCATCAACCAGAACTTCGACCTCTACGTCGGGCAGTTCGTGGAGACGGAGTCGTTCGACCCCGACGCGCTGTACGGGCTGACCCACTCGCGGTTCGTCGCGGAGTCGGGGTGGCAGAACCCCTTCGGCCTCACGGAGATGGCCGTCGACGACCTGCTCGAACGGCAGCGCCGGGCGGCCGGCCGCGATCGCGACGACGCCGTCGACGCCCTCCAAGAGACGGTGTGCGAGCTTCAGCCCTTTTCCGTCGTCGCGTTCCCCGACGCGCTCACCGCCGTCCAAGAGAGCCGGTTCGACGGCTGGACGGAGGACCGACAGCCGCTCTCCGTCACCGGGCTCCTCGAACTCGACGACGTCGCCGCCGACGGCTCGGGAGGCGGCGGTTCCGCGACGAACGCGTCGGCGGGCGGCGTCGAGACGACGACCGACGCGGCCGCCGCCGACGCGACGGGGGACGCCCTCCGGCTCGTGACGACCGACGACCGGATCACGGAGAACTGGAACCCGATCGCCGCCGAATACCGGAACCACGGCACGTTCACGGGTCTGTTGTACGACCCCCTCGTCCGCGCGGACGGCGACGAGTTCTTCCCGTGGCTGGCGACCGGCTGGGAACGGGTCGACGAGACCACGCTCGACGTCACGCTCCGAGAGGCCCGGTGGCACGACGGCGAGCCCGTGACGGCGAGCGACGTGGCGTTCACCTACGCGTTCCTCCGCGACACCTCCCTCGGGAACGTCGAGACCCCGGTTCCGACCCCCCGGTTCCGCGGCCGAAGTTCCGTCGTCGAGGGGGCGCGCGCCCGCGACGAGTCGACGGTCCGACTCACCGTGGCCGACGTGAACGAGACGGTCGCCGCCAGGGCGCTCCGGGTGCCGATCCTCTCGGAACACGTCTGGTCGGAGCGGACCGGCGCGGCGACGATCGCCGGCTTCGAGTTCGACTTCGAGACCACGGAGGCGATCGTCTCGAACAACCCCGACCCTGTCGGGAGCGGGCCGCTCCGGTTCGTCGAGGCGACCGCCGGGGAGTCGGTCGCCTTCGAGCGGAACCCCGACCACTTCCTCGTCCGGTCGACGCCCGAGGACGACGCGGACGCGTCCGGGGGGACCGCTGACCCGCGAGCGGGGGTCCCGTCCCGATACCACGGGAAGCCCGCCTTCGGCCGGCTCCGCATCGAGGTCCTGCCGTCGGACATCTCGGCCGTGGAGTCGGTCGCCGAGGGACTCGCGGACGCCACCGTCTCGAACCTCGGGCCCGAGTCGGTCCCGCGGATCGGTCGCTCGGCTGACGCCCGGCTCGTGAGCGGGCGGTCGGCGGCGTTCTACCACGTCGGGTACAACGTGCGCCGGAGCCCGCTGTCGAACCCCCGGTTCCGGGCGGTGATCGCTCGGCTGATCGATAAGACCGCGATCGTCGACGGCGCCTTCGACGGCTACGCGCGGGCGGCGACCTCGCCGCTCGCGGCGTCCTCGGCTGATGTTCCGGAGTCGGTGGCGTGGGCCGACGGGAGCGACCCAGTCCACCCGTTCTTCGACGACGGTGGGTCGCTGGATGTCGCGGCCGCCCGCGAGGCGCTCCGGGAAATCGGGTACCGGTTCGACGGCGAGGGGCGGCTGCTCTCGCGGGGGCGATGACGCCGTTCCTCTCGGTCCTCACGTCGGTCGTGGCGTGGGTCGTGGCGATGCTGGTCGTCGCGAGCGTCGCGGTGATCGGCCCCGCCCGGCTCCGCGAGACGTGGAGCGGGCTCCGCGACCGGCTCTGGGACGCGCGTCGGGCCGTCGCTGTCGTCTGCGCGGTGCTGATCGCCAGCGCCGTCGGGCGCCCCCCGCTACTGGACGTCTCCAGGCTGTTCGGCCTTCAGGCGACGGCGTTCATTTACGGGCTGGAGGGCGGCTTCGTCGCGTGGGTTCAGGCGACGTTCGTGACCCCCGCGCTGACCGCCTACTTCTCGTGGGTGTACGTGTACGGCTACGCGTTCCTGCTCGCGTTCCCGCCGGTCGCGTACCTCGCGCTCCCCCGGACAACGACGTTCAGCCGCGTCCTCGTCGCGTACGCGCTCAACTACGGGATCGGGCTGGTGCTGTACACGGCGGTGTTCGCCCACGGCCCGCGGAACGTGATGCCCGACATGGTGACGCCGCTGCTGTTCACCACGCAGCCCGACGTGATGGCGCTGACGAGCGAGGTGAACGTGAACTCGAACGTCTTCCCGTCGCTTCACACCTCGCTGTCGGTCACCGTCGGGACGTTCGCGGTGCTGACCCACGAGGAGTACCCCCGGTGGACGCCGGTCGCGGTCCCGCTCTCGCTGTCGGTCGTGGTCGCGACGATGTACCTCGGCATCCACTGGCTCACCGACGTCGTCGCCGGGTTCGCGCTCGCGTTCGGCTCGGTGGCGCTCGCGTACCGGCTGGTCGAACCGCGGTCCGACCCCGGAGTCCCGCGCGACGGCCCGGAGGACGACCAGCCGCCGTCGGAGCCGAACGCGAGCGACTGACCCCCTCGACCGCCGCCGAACACACCGTTTTGTATCGCCGGGCGTTACGCCCGCCCATGAGCGCCGACCGACAGACCATCACGGTGTACTCGGACTACGTCTGCCCGTTCTGTTATCTAGGTCGTCAGTCCCTCTCACAGTATCAAGAGAACCGCGACGAGGAGCTCGCGATCGACTGGCGCCCGTTCGACCTGCGGAGCCAGAAGCGCCGCCCGGACGGGACGATCGACCACTCCGTCGACGACGGGAAAGACGACGAGTACTTCGAACAGGCGAAACAGAACGTCCGCCGGCTCGCCGACGACTACGGCGTGGAGATGGACCTCGACATCGCCGAGGATGTCGACTCGCTCCCCGCCCAGATCGTCTCGTACTACCTCCGTGAACACCACGACTACGAGACGTGGCTCGCCTTCGACGAGGCGGTCTTCGCCGCGCTCTGGGAGGACGGTGAGGACATCGGCGACGCCGACCTCCTAGCCGAACTCGCCGTCGACGCGGGCGCCGAGGCCGACGAGGTGCGGTCGGCCCTCGACGACGAGACGCTCCGCGAGACCGTCCGCGAGCGGTTCACCGAGGCGCAGCGGGAGGGGATTACCGGCGTGCCGACCTTCGCATACGACGGGTACGCGGCGCGCGGCGCCGTCCCGCCCGAGCAGCTCGAACGCCTCGTCGAGGGGACCTGAATCCGTTCGTCGTCGCGGTGAGGCACCGACCGTTCGCCGTCCGAGGAACCCGGTAGCTCGGCCGAGCGGGAAGAACACCACTAATTAATACCACTAGGTTGTATCACGACTATGCCCGAGTACGAGCCGGTCGAGCCGCCGGTCGCGCTGACGATCGCCGGCAGCGACAGCGGCGGCGGGGCGGGGATCCAAGCGGACCTGACCGCGATGCGCGCGCACGGCGTCCTCGGCACATCAGTCGTGACGGCGACGACCGCGCAGAACACCCGCGGCGTCGAGGACGTTCACCCCCTCCCCGCCGATCACGTCGCGAGCCAGTACGCGGCGGTCGCCGACGACTTCGCCGTCGGGGCGATCAAGACGGGAATGCTGGCGACCGCCGAGACCGTCGAGCAAGTGACTGAACTGGTCGCGGAGACGGACGCCCCGCTCGTCGTCGACCCCGTGATGGTCGCGGCGACCGGGGATCGCCTGCTCTCGCCCGCCGCGGAGGACGCCTACGAGGGGCTGATCGCGGACGCGACGCTCGTCACGCCGAACGCCGACGAGGCCGCGGTGCTGACCGACGCGCCGGTCGACACCCCCGCCGATGCCGAGCGCGCGGGCCGCGAGCTCGTCGCGCTCGGCGCCGACGCGGCGCTGGTGAAGGGCGGGCACCTCGACGGCGAATCCGCCGAGAGGGACGCTGTCGTCGACACCCTCGTCCGGGCCGACGACGCGGGTGGTAGTGCCCCGGAACGCGTCGCGCCGACCGTCGACCGCTTCGAGACGCCGCGGATCGACACCGAGGCGACGCACGGTTCCGGCTGCGCGCTGTCGAGCGCGATCGCCGCGCGACTGGCGAGAGGGGAGCCGCTCCGCGACGCGGTCGACGCCGCGGTCGCCGGGATGACCGAAGCGGTCCGACGCGGTTACGACGTGGGAGAGGGCCCGGGCGCGGTCAATCCCACGGCGTTGGGCGAGGAGTGACGGACCCCGCCGCCGGAACTCACAGGTACGCGAGCGGGATCATAAGCGCGACGCCGAGCGCGACGCCGCCGACGAGGACCGGTTTGCCGCCGCGCGGGAGGTCGGCGCCCGTTTCGAGCGCCTCGGGGACGAACTCCGAGAGGACGAGGTAGATCATCGCGCCCGCCGCGAAGCCGAAGCCGTACGGGAGAAACTCGCGGGCGTACCGGACGAACGCGAACGCGATCACGGCGCCGATCGGCTGCGGGAGACTTGAGAACACCGACCACCACACCATCTTCCACTTCGAGACGCCCATCGCCCGCAGCGGGATCGAGATGGCGGTCCCCTCGGGGACGTTGTGGATCGAGATGGCGACGGTCATGAACACGGCGAGCAGCGGGACGGTGAAGCCGAACAGCGCGGTCCCGCCCTCCAGCCCGAGGTCGGCGAAGGAGACGCCGACCGCGATCCCCTCCGGAAAGCTGTGGACCGTCAGCACGCCGAGGATCAGGATCAGCTTCTTGAAGTCGGCCTCCTCGTACTCCCGCGGATCAATCTCGGCGTCCGCCAGGACCTCGTGCGCGATGACGACGAGGACGACGCCCGCGAGCATCCCGACGCCGATCTCAACCGCTGTCCCCTCCGCGAGCCCCTCTTGGATCAGTCCGAACAGCGACGCGGAGAGCATGATCCCCGACGCGAACCCCCACAGCGCCACGTTCCCGCGGTCGCTGATCGTCTCGAAGAAGAAGAACGGCAGCGCGCCGATCCCGGTCGCCAGCGCCGTGATCAACCCGGCGACGAACACGAACGCGTAGGCGTCGAGTGCGACCATTCGTACGCGACGGTACGCCGCTCCGGGTCATAACTCCGAGGGACGCCCCCACGCGCTGGGAACTACCTACCCCTCCGAGGCGAAGCCGAGTTCACCCCAAGCCGTGAGCGAGACCGGAAATAAGCACCAACAGAAACAGCGCGACGAGGAGCAGGAGTACTGCGAGCTTGGTGCCGAGCGCACAAGACGGACCGCCGCCTCGAACTCCGCTCCGTCGCGGTCGAATCGGTACGTCCACGTTCACGATCCGCCCCGCGGTCGAATCGAAGTCACCGGTCGGTCTCCGCCGCGACGGCATCGACCGTGCTCGGCGAAGCGGCGGCGCCGGTCGCGTCCCCCGCGCTGGCCGATCCGTTCGCCGTCGGCTCGGTCGTGTTCTCCGGCGGCTCCGGCGACGGTTCGGACGGCTCCGACGCGTCGTCATCGTCCGTCTGGCTCGTCGCGTCGGTCTCCGACCTCTGCGCGTCAGACGTGCTGTCGTCGGTGTTCGTGTCGTCGGTGTTCGACGTGTCGTCATCGTCTGTCAGAGTCTTCGCGTCGGTCTCCGAACTCTGTGCGTCAGACGTGCTGTCGTCGGTGTTCGACGTGTCGTCGGTGTTCGACGTGTCGTCGGTGCCCGAGGATGTCACGGCCGGGTCGGACTCGTTGCTGTCCGTGTCTGCGGATGTCACGGCCGGGTCGGACTCGTTGCTGTCCGTGTCTGATGATGTCACGGCCGGGCTCGACGCGCTCTCGTTCGCAGCGTCAGACGTATCGGAATCCGTGGTGTCCGGCGTTTCAGACGGACTATCCTCGTTTTCCACGGTTGCCGTTTCGTTCCCCGACTGATCCGCTTCGGCTGTCGCCGAGTCGGTTACCGGGACCGAGGCGTTGGTGTCCGCGGTGGGTTCCGAGACGTTCTCTTCGGTAGGCGCCGAGACGTTCTCTTCGGTAGGCGCCGAGACGTTCTCTTCGGTAGGCGCCGAGACGTTGCCGCCAGTGGGCGCCGAGACGTTGCCGCCAGTGGGCGCCGAGATGTTACTCCCAGCGGGCGCCGAGACGTTACTCCCAGCGGGCGCCGAGACGTTGCTCCCAACGGGCGCCGAGACATTCTGATCCAGTCCGGCGCCGTCTCCGTCAGGGTCGCTCGTCCCGTTCTCGACGGCCACCGCGGTGAGATCGACATCGGCGGTCTCGTTGGTCTGGTTGCCGTTGGTCGAGGTCTCGTTGATCTGGTTCAGTTCATTCGGGGTTTCGAACGTCGCGGTCACGTCGACGCTCGCCGAGAGGACGGCGACCGTGGCTCCTCCGGCGAACGCGACGCCCCACACGAGGACCGCCAGCGCGACGAGCGCGACGAGCCCACGGTTCGCGGCCATCAGTCGCCCTCCCCGGCGGCCTCGGGACGTGAGACCGGTGTCGACCCGGGCGTCGACGCCGGCTCGGCCCCGTCCTCGGCCGCCGTCGTCTCCGCCCCGGCGGCGACCGCCGCCGAGTCGACGGTGTCGTTCGGCTCGGACGCGCCCCCGTCGGACTCGGGGGAGTCTCCGTTACGCATCGCGTCTGTCGTCGGTCCGCTTGCGTCCGTTTCGACAGCCGGATCCGGCGTTCCACCGCTGCGGTCCAAGACACCGCTGGCGGGCACCCACGCGGCGAGCGCCCCGAGCAGCAGCGTCGACACGCCGATCGCGACCGATATCGCGACGGCGGTCCGGAGCTCGAACGCGACGTACACCGCGTACGGGGCGAACGCGGCGAGCACCGCCGCCGCGCCGCCGACGGCGTCGACCGAGACGCCCCCGGAACCGCTCGCCTCCTCCGTCGCCTGCGCCGTCACGATTTCGGCCGCGGGACCGGGTCCAGCCGCCGGGTCGGGCCCGACTACCGGATCGAGTCCGGCCGTCGCCCCGTCTCCGTCGCCGGGTTCGTCGACGGGGTCGACCGGATCGACGGTCATCGGGGGTTGCGATTCAGATCCGTCGCGGCCCCGGACGATAGACCAGATCTCCGTCGCGGCGAGCAGCCCGAACGGGAACAGGACCAGCGCGACGAACCCCACTCGCGTCCCCGCGAACTGGATCACGTACCCGATGTACGGGATCGTCAGCGTCACGGCGCCGACGAGGCTCCCGGCGGGGACGAGCCCCGGATCCGGCCCCTCGTTGGCGTCGCCCATCGTCTCGAACGCGAGCGTGCCGGCCTCGTCGACCACGTCGATCACGCGGTGCGTCACCGGCACGTCGCTCGTGCCGCGGACGAACGTGATCACGTCGCCCTCGGCGATCGCAGTCGGGTCGCGCTCGGCGACGATCACCACGTCGCCCGGCGCGATGGCGGGCGTCATGCTCGCCGTGAGCACGACGAAGCTCTCGTCCGCGCCGACGACCTCCGGCGCCGCGTACACCGCGAACGGTGCGACGAGGGCGATCAGCAGGACGATCCCGAGTACGTTCGCCGCGCGCTTCGTCCGTGGTGATGTGAGTAGTTTGGTCATCAGTTCTCCTCCGTGCCGCACAGCGGCTCACCGCCCGTGGTCGCGGCCGCGGCGATCTCGTACAGCCCGCCGTAGACGTCGCCCACCCGGAGCGGAACCGAACAGCTCGTGTGGATGTTGACGCCCGCGTGGCCGCCGCCGTTGCCGCCATTTCCGTTTCCTCTGCTGCCGCCGCCGTTTCCGCCAGTACCGTCGGCGTCGGTCTCGGGGTCGGTGCCCGTCCTGCCGTCGTCGAGGTAGATGTTGGGGCCGATCCAGCCCGGGTCGCCGTTGGTCGGCGCGGCGGTCCCGTCGACCACGAAAGTCCCGTCCGGAGTCACCTCGCCGTCGAACACGGTCGTCCCGGCGGTGCCTCGACCGCTCGCGCCGCCGCCGGTGGCGACGACGACCACGGTCGCCGAGTCGTCGCCGAGGTACCGGAGCGTGAGCGAGCCGACCGCGACGCCGTTCTCGTCCTCGCAGGGGACGCACGCCGACGCGCACTCGGTCCCTACGAAGGGGTTCGACCTCGCCGCGTCCGCCTCGGCGACGTGGCGGCACTGCTCCGCGTACACCCGGAACGTCAGGTCGGTCGCCGCGCCGCCCACGTCGGGCGAGTCCGCCGGGAGGTACGGGAACACCTCGACGGCGACCGGGTCGTCGTCGGGCCCGAGACACCGGGCGTCGATCCGCACCCCGGTCGCGAGGTCGCGCTCGACCTCGGCGAGGGGGCGGTACCCGCCGGTCACGGATTCGCCGTCGACGACGACATCGACCTCTAGGGCGTTCCCGAGGCGATCGCCGTCCGGACAGGGGGTCGCGAGCCACACCCGTACCGGGTTCGCCGACGCCCCCACGTCAAACGTCTCGGGCCCGGGACGCTCGTCGAACGTCGTCCGATCGACCGTCAGCGGGCCGAGCGAGACGGTCCCGTCGGTGGGGTCCCCATCGACCGTCAGTCCGACCTCGCCGGCGCCGAAGACATTGCCCGGGAACGTCTCCCGATCGGCGAGGTACGCGCCCGTGCCCATGCCGCTCGCCATGCCGACCGCGCCGACGCCGCCGATCCCGGCGAGCAGCCGTCGTCGGCTCAGCCCGCTCGGGCGCCGCCCGCCGTCGTCGGGGCTCATGCGTCGCCTCCGGCGCCGCCGCCGCCCCCGGCCGCTACGTTCCCGTCGAAGGGGTTCCCCTCGGCGCCGCACTCGTCGGCGGCGAACTCCACGAGGAAGTCGACCGCGCCGCCCTGTCCGGCGTTGCCGCCCTCGCCGTCGAACTCCCACGCGAAGGTCAGGCAGCGCTGTTCGCCCGGGGCGAGGCAGCCGTCGCCGAGGAGCCCGGGGCGCAGTTCGATCCCGTCCGCGAGCGCGGAGCCGTCGATGTCCGCGAACGTCTCGTCGGCGATCAGCTCCCCGGCGCTCGCGAACTCGCCTTCGGCGCCGCCGCAGCTACCGATGCCGAATATCCCGGTGTCCTGCCGGACCGTGAGCGTGACGCGCTCCGCGAGCGCGGCGCTCGCGGCGTCGGCGCCGTCGAGGTGCGGGTCGATCCGCAGCCACACGCGGGCGGTGTCCTCCGGATCTTCGAGCCGGAGCCCGACGCTCGCGGTGCCGTAATCGTGCGGCAGCGCGTTGCCGACGTCGACGAGCCGGACGCCGACCGCTCCGACGTCGTCGACCGCGCCGACCGCGCTCGAATCAACGAGCGTCCCGTTCTCCGTGCGCCGCCACCCGACGAGCAGATTGAACGGCGTGTCCGTCTGAGCGTACGTGTAGTTCGTGTACTCGTCCCAGTTGTCCGTTCCCGTCGGTCGTCCGGAGGCGGCCCCGAGGGCCGCGAAGCCGACGGCTCCGGCGCCCGCGAGTGCCTCCCGCCGCGTGAGTCCCGATTCTTTCTGTGTCATTGTGTGTCGTCGCGGCTCCGAACGGCCGTATCGTCGATACCCTTCCTACTCTCACGACGCTCGTATGTATGCGCGCCCTACCCGCCCGGATCGGTGACCGTACCGGGCGGTACGGACGCCGTACCCGCCCGCGGTCGGCCGATCGGCAACAGACCTTCGTTCCCGCCCGCCGACGCCGCGACGCGGTCCGAGACGCGCTCTCAGGCCGACTGTACCCCCGCGCCGTCGTTGTGGCGCGCCTGCTCGGTGTAGAAGCCGAGGTCGAAGCCGAGCGCGTCGCCCTGAACCTCGTTGCCCACGCCGATCGGCAGCTCCCATTCGAGCGCGACGCAGTGCATCACGCCGTCGCCCGCGAACGGGTCGCGGTTCTCGTCGTCGGCCGGGTCGGCCAGCTCGCCGTACGGCGTCGCGCGGTTCCCATCGAGCGGGATTCCGTCGCCGCTCTCGAGCTCGTCGAGCACGTCCGCGAGCGAGCCCTCGATGATGATCTTCTCCTGTCCAGTCTGTGCCGCGAGGTTCCCGAACACCGAGGGAATGACGAGCGGGTCGTCGATGTCATTGAAGAATGACGGATCGCCGCCCGGCCCCCCCGCGGGGCCGGCCATCGACGACAGCACCGCGTCGTTCGCGCTGCCGACGGAGATGGTGTACACGTTCGTCGCGGGGTTCGGCGACGCCGCGCGGGCGTCGTCGGCTGCGTCCACGGGGTCGGCGAAC
>NZ_NEWJ01000058.1:0-16579 GCF_002135045.1 Halorubrum sp. SD683 | reverse complement strand
CGGAGCGGACGTCGTGTCTGTCGGGCACAGACGCTTCCGTGCGCGAGACGATTCCGGCGACCGCGCGCCGGAGCTGCCGTTCCTGGTCCGGAGAGAGGTCGACGGCCGCGGGCGAGCCCGCGTCCGTCACACCCGGTGCCCCGGCGTACGGGTTGTTGCCGTTCATTCGAAGACACGACAAGTACGCGGAGCCGAGTCAAAAAGGCGTCGGCGGCGGCGACCGCGGTTTCGACCCGACGCCGGACCGCTCGCGCCGGCTACAGGATGGGCTCGGACTCGCCGTACGCCGCGACCACGACCGCGGTCGCGTACCGGTCCGGCTCGGCGGCGACCGTCTCGACGCGCGTCTCGCGGTCCGGGAGGTCCCAGTCGCGGAGGTCGCCCCCGGCGTCGAGCCCCGCGTGGATCCGGTCGCGGACGCCCTCGGGATCTTCCCCCGTCACCTCGTAGAAGAGTCCCGGTCCCGGGCCGGTCGCCCAGCCCAGCCCCGCGACCGCGTCGGGATGTCGGCGGGGCGCCCGCTTCGACTCGGCGCCCTCGGCGCCCGCGCGACCGCCCTCGCGGAAGTCGACCTCGTCCCCGGGACCGATCGTCCGGCGCGCCTCGACGACCGTGAGCCGGTTTCCAGCGGGACCCAGATCCGGCGCCTCCGACACCGCTTCGACGGTCGCCTCGGCGGGGACGACCGAGGAGACCGCCACGAGGTTGTAGTTGTGGAGGTTCGCGTCCGCGAGCGCGGCGTCGTAGGAGGCCATCGCCGTGTCGGCGACGCCGACGCCGCCGGCGACGTGGATGGTGTTCATTACCGGCGAATCGGCGGCGAGCGCGGTAAGGGGTTACGAACCCGCCCGCCGGCGCGGAGAGTATCACACTCATAAAAAGGCGGTGGCGCGTGCCTGCGAGCGGCCGGTAGGCCGCGAGCAGCACGCGCGAGGGAGTCGCGAGCGCAGCGAGCGACGAGGTTGGGGAGGCGTGAGGTGCGGTGCTGCGCGGTGCGGGCGGGACTCAGAGGGGCAGCCGTGAGGCGGGCGCACGCTCGTTGCGCCCCTCGCTCGTTGCGCTCCGCTCACTCGCTGCGGTGCTTACATCGCCTGCGCCCGCCTCACGGCTGGGGCTTTGGCGGTGGTCGCCGCCGATCCACAGTCAACTATTTATAAGCGAACCGCTGGAATTTCAGCCGAAGAAACGGGCACAACAGCACCTCGCAAAAACCGAACTTCAATCACGTAGTCGCAGTCGCCTCAGTACTGGTAGTTGATGACCTGCTCGTCCTCTGTATCCGCGTCCTGAAGCTTATCGCGGGCCTGCTCGAAGTCCGCCTGCGTCACCTCGGTGCGGCCGTCGCGAATGGCAAACATCCCGGCCTCGGTCGCCAGCGAGGCGATGTCCGCGCCGCTGTACCCGTCGAGGTCGCGGGCGACGACGCCGAGATCGACGCCGTCGGCGACGTTCATGTCCGCGGTGTGGATTTCGAGGATGCGCTCGCGGCCCTCCGGACCGGGCTCGGGCACCTCGATGAGGCGGTCGAAACGGCCGGGACGCAGGATCGCCTCGTCGAGCATGTCGAAGCGGTTGGTCGCGGCCATGATCCGGACCTCGCCGCGGTCGTCGAAGCCGTCCATCTCGGAGAGCAGCTGCATCATCGTGCGCTGGACCTCGGCGTCGCCCGAGGTCTTCGAGTCCGTCCGCTTGGCGGCGACCGCGTCGATCTCGTCGATGAAGATGACGGCGGGCTCGCGCTCGGCGGCGAGCTCGAAGAGGTCGCGGACGAGCCGCGCGCCCTCGCCGATGAACTTCCGGACGAGCTCGGAGCCGGCCATCTTGATGAACGTCGCGTCGGACTCGTTGGCGACCGCCTTCGCGAGCATCGTCTTCCCGGTGCCCGGCGGGCCGTGGAGCAGGACGCCGCTCGGGGGTTCGACGCCCACCGTCTCGAACTGCTCGGGGTTCTCGAGGGGGTCCTCGACGGCCTCGCGAACCTCCCGGATCTGGTCGTCGATGCCGCCGATGTCGGCGTACTCGACCTCCGGGGACTCGGTGACCTCCATCGCCTGCGCCCGGGAGTCGGTCTCGTCGTCGAGCACCTGCTGGACCGCGAACGAGTCGTTGATCGCGACGCGGTCGCCGGGACGGAGGTTCTCGTCGAGCCGCGTCGCGGCCTGCGTGAGGACCTCCTGGTTGTTGCCGTGCTGTTTGATCACGACGCCGTCGTCGGTGATCTCTTCGACGGAGGCGATGTACAGCGAGGAGGTCTTCAGGACCTCGTTCTCGCGTTTCAGCTGCTCGACGTCGTCCTTCAGCTCGCCGCGGCGCCCTTCTGCGTCGGCGAGCCGATCTTCCAGTTCATCGTTCACCTGAACGATCCGCCGGTAGTGCTGGCGGATCGCCTCCAGCCGCTCCGCGTCGCTCATCTCGGGGTCGAGCTCCAACCGCGGGCGGTCGGGGAGTGACGGGCTGTGAGACATTCGTTATCCGGAATAGGATGCGGGCGTAAATGTGCCTTTGGGTCACGGAGAGGGCCGTGTTGAGATAAGGTCGAAGGATGAGGCGGTCAAAAGTTCGAGTGGTCCATGCTCAGTTTCGACCGCCTCAGCGGCGATAGCGGTTGTATCGAGTTAGATTTTCTGGAGCGAGAGGCGACACCCGAGTCGGCGATGAAGCTCGGTATCCGACTCCATTTAGCAGGACTATCACTTTCGGATACAGTCTCGATTCTTGAGAGATTGGGTGTCGATCGCCATCGAACCACCGTTCATCGGTGGGTACAGAAAGCCGATTTACAGCCGACAGATGGTGCGAATCCGAATCACGTTGCGGTCGATGAAACCGTGATTCAACTCAACTCTGAGCGATATTGGCTGTACGCTGCTGTCGATCCCGACACAAACCGCCTGCTTCACGTTCGGCTCTATCCGACGAGAACGAACGCGATCTCCTCGATGTTTCTCTCAGAACTGCGTGAGAAACATCAGGTCGACGACGCGGTCTTTCTCGTCGACGGTGCTCCGTGGCTACAGGCGGCCTGTCATCGTCATGGGCTCCGATTCCAACACGTCACACATGGGAATCGGAATGCCGTCGAACGTGTCTTTCGCGAAGTAAAACGGCGAACAAACCAATTCTCAAATACGTTTAGTCACGCCGAACCGAGTACCGCCGAAAATTGGCTCCAAGCGTTCGCCTTCGCATGGAATCAGCTTATCTAAACACTACCACGGAGAGACCGTTGGATCGGCGAGACGAGCGCGACCGCCGAGCCCCCGGAGCGGGGGTGAACGCCCTCAGCCTCCTGCGGTATCAAATACGATAATTAGGAGTCAACGTTTTAGACGGAGGTGAGCTAACACCCGCGTATGGACGCACGAACGGCGGGCAGACGCGCCGGTCCGGCGCTCGCGAACCGCGAGGGACGGACCGGGAGGTCCCGCCAATGACGGGCGATCCGGACGCGACCGTCCTCGCGGTCGACGACGAGCCGGACCTCGCGGAACTGTATCGGGTGTACCTCGACCCGTCCTACGACGTTCGGATCGCGACCGGCGGCGAGGAGGCGCTCGACGCGATGGACGACGCGGTCGACGTGGTCCTCCTGGACCGACGGATGCCCGACATGTCGGGCCATGAGGTGTTAGACGCGATCCGCGACGAGGGGTACGACGCCCGCGTGGCGATGCTGACCGCCGTCGAGCCGGACGTCGACATCGTCGAGATGCCGTTCGACGACTACAAGACGAAGCCGGTGACCAAGGAGGACTTGGTCACGCTCGTCGAGGTGCTGCTCCACCGCGCCGCGTTCGACGAGCGCAGCCAGGAGTTCTTCGCGCTCGCCTCCAAGAAGGCGGCGCTGGAGGCCGCGGGCACGACGAACTCCGACGAGTACGAGGAGCTCCTCGACCGGATGGAGTCGGTCCGCGTCGAGGTCGACGACACGCTCGATCACCTCTCCGCACGCGACGCGTTCGTCGAGGTCCCCGGCGAAGTCCCGTAGCGCGACACGCGCGACGCGGTCGATATACGAACGGCGGGCGGTCGACGGCGAACGGGGGACTGCCAGCGGCGAACGAGACGCGCCCTTCTCGTCGCCGACCCCGAAACAGTCCGACTACTCGATCTCTAGCTCACCGTTCGCGCTCTCCTCGCCGCCGTCCTCGTCCCACTCCAGCTCGAACTCGACGCTCAGCTCGCCCGGACCTTCCGCGGGCCCCTCGCGCTCCGCCTTCACCTCGAAGGTCGGTCTCGCGGGGGGGTCCAGCGTCGTCGACTCCTCGCCGCGTCTGAGCGTGATCGCGCTCCCGTCGTCGAGCGAGTCCGCGACCGTCCGCAGGTACGCGGCAATCTCCTCGCGGCTCCGCCGGCTCTCGGACTCGAAGATGACTTCCTCGGGCATACCGGTCCGTACGCGTCCTCGCGATATAAATGTCGCCGCGGTGTCCGCGGGAACGCGCGGGCGGCGGGACGCCCCGGACCGTTTTGTGCCACCCGCCCGAACGCTCACGCCATGTCCGTCCCCGACCCGCTCCGCAGGGCCGTCGCCGTCGTCGTCTACTGGACGGCGATCGCGCTCGGCGGGAGCGTTCTTCTCCCCGACCCGACCGGCCCGCTCGTCGCGCTCCCGGTCCTCGGCGGCGGCGCGGTCGTCGCGCACGCGGCACGCACGGACCGACTGGTCCCGCTCGGGTACGCCGTCGGAACGATGTGGCTCGCCGTGCTCGCGCTGTCGGTTGGCACCGGCGTCGTCGACGTGTTCGGGACGCCTGAGGGGGAGATCGCGCCGCTCGCCGACTACCCGGTCCCCGCCGCGCTCGGCACCGTCGGGCTGTTCGGCGTCCTCCTCGTCGCGTACGCGGCGTTCGGTCGCCGGAGCGCGGAGCGAGCCGCCGAGTCGGCGTGAGCGGCGCGCGCGGCGACGGCGCTCGATACGCCGGCCGCCTCAGAACCCGTCCTCGAAGACGAACGTCCCGTTCCGCTGGACGACCTCGCCGTCGACCTCGATAACCGAGTCCTCGCTCATGTCGACGATCATGTCGACGTGTTCGGCGGACTCGTTGACCGCGTTCTCCTCGCCGACCGTCTCCGGGTAAGCCGACCCGACCGCCATGTGGACCGTGTCGCCCATCTTCTCGTCGAACAGCATGTTGTAGGTGAACCGGTTGATCTGGCGGTTCATCCCGATGCCGAGCTCGCCGAGGCGACGCGAACCCTCGTCGGTGTCGAGGATGCCGGAGAGGAGATCCTCGTTGCGCTCGGCGGAGTGGGAGACGACCTCGCCGTCCTCGAACCAGAGCCGGACCCCGTCGATCTCGCGGCCGTAGCGGTAGAGGGGCAGGTCGAAGTGGACCTCGCCGTCGACGCCGTCGCGCGTCGGCGCGGTGAACACCTCGCCGCCGGGGAGGTTCGCCTCGCCGTAGTCGTTGAGCGTGGAGTTCCCCGACACGTCGAGCGTGAGGTCGGTCTCCTCGCCGGACACGATCCGAACCTCGTCCGCCTCGTCCAGGATCTCGACCATGTTCGACTGGAACTCGCGCTGTTCGTCCCAGTCGAGCGAGACGGCGTCCCACACGAAGTTCTCGTACGCCTCGGTGCTCATCCCGGCGAGCTGGGCGTGGCTCGCGGTCGGGTACTGCGTGAGACACCACGTCTTCGAGAGGCGGGTCCGCTTGACGTCCTCCATCGCGCGGTTGTACGCGGCGTTGGTCTCGGGGTCGATGTCGGCGTCCTCGGTAGCGTTCGCGCCGCCGCGCGCGATGACGAACACGTCGGCCTCCTCGTAGAGCGCCCGGCGGTGACTCGGCTCGGTGAACTCCTCCGAGGAGCGCTTGAAGGCGCGCTGGGCGCGCTTCGAGTAGTTGAGGTAGATCGGGTTCGCCCCGCGGTCGCCGCAGACCTCGTGGAGCGCGACGGCGAGGTCCTCGGCCTCCTTGGGCATCTGGATGACCACGTCGTCGCCCGACTCGATGCCGGTGGCGTGGTCGGCGATTATCTCGGCGTGCTCGCGGACGCGTGCGTCCATGACAGCCGGTTTCGCCGCCGGGGAATTACCGCTTTTCCTTCCGGCGTGGCGGGTGGGTGAGGTCGGGACGCCGAGAGCCCGGGCGGCGAGCCGTCGCGACGCGGCGACGGCGACCGCCGCGACCGCCCCGGCCGCAACGCGTTTGCCCCGCCGTCGCGTAGCTCCGGCCATGTCTCGGCTCGCGTTCCGCGCGGCCGCGGCGGT
The DNA here is from genome assembly GCF_002135045.1 of Halorubrum sp. SD683. Classification (NCBI taxonomy): domain Archaea; kingdom Methanobacteriati; phylum Methanobacteriota; class Halobacteria; order Halobacteriales; family Haloferacaceae; genus Halorubrum; species Halorubrum sp. SD683. The sequence continues at coordinate 10,365 of NZ_NEWJ01000058.1, read as the reverse complement.
CGTCGGCGTCGCCCTGCTCGCCGTCTACCTGACCGCGGCGCTGTTCGTCGCCGACCTGCTGCGCGCGGTCTGGGCCGCCCGCCCTGAGCTCCCGGTCCTCCTCGCGCTGCTGGCGGCCGCCGCGCTCGGGTCGGCGTACCTCAGCTACCGGCTCGGTACCGCGCAGATCCTCGCGAACCTGGAGGGGGACCGCGTCCCCCGGGAGCGGGCGCCGGACCTCCACCGCCGGGTCGACTCGCTCGCGGCGCGGATGGACGTCGCGCGCCCGAAGCTGTACGTCACCGACGCCCGCGCGCCGAACGCGTTCGCGGTCGGGGGCGGGGCGGACGGCGGCGCGCTGGTGATCGACCGGTCGTTGTTCCGGCTGCTCGCCCCCCGCGAGATCGAGGCAATCTTCGCGCACGAGCTGGCGCACTTGGAGGGGAACGACGGCTTCGCGATCGCGATGGCCGACGGGATCGGGCGCTCGCTGGTCGGGATCGCCACCGTGGTGGCCCTCCCGGCGCTGCTCGCGCTGTCGGGGCTCGCCGCCGCGTCGGCGTGGATCCGCGGGCGACCGGGCGACCGGTCCGGCCCCTTCGCGCGGCTCCACCGGGCGCTCGCAGGCGCGCTGTTCGCCGGATTCGTCCTCGCGACGCTCGTCGCTCGCTCGCGGTCGCGCAAGCGGGAGTTCGCGGCCGACGACCGCGCGGCCGAGGTGACCGGCGACCCGGTGGCGCTCGCGCGGGCGCTCCGCCGGATCGAGCGCGCGACCGATCCGACGTGGTCGTTCGCCCCGTTCTCGACGCACAAGCGGACCGACGGGGCGGCCGAGCGCTGGCTATCGACGCACCCGTCGACCGACGAGCGCGTCGAGCGCCTGCGAGAGAGGGCGGAGTCACAGGGGCCGACGCGCCGGATCCCGGCGGGGCCGTCGCGGACGACCGCCGGGCGCGGGCGGGCGCGGCGGTGAGAGGCGTCGGGCACGAGGCCGGAGGATATTGCGGTAGTCGTCACCACTCGGCCAGCAGTAACCTATCGGCGAGCGACCGGGGCTCTGCCGGTGCGTGCCGTCGGTTCGCCGGCAGCAATAGCGAGGCGATCGACCGCGGCGACGGACGCTCCGACTTACAGCCCGTACTGTTCACGCGTCACGTCGCCGAGGCCGGACTCCTCCAGCACGTCCGCGGGCACGAGCATGTCGAGCTGGACGACGCCCGGCAGCCGGCCGATCTGGACGCCCCCAGTGAACGTACATCGGGCGCGGACCTCGCCCTCGCTCATGCCGAGCAGCGTCCCGGCGCGGTCGAAGGCGTTCTGCGTGGCGTCGTTGGCGGTCGCGCCCGAGCCGATCACCTGTATCGGGGCGGCGTCGGTGTCGATGTCGACGCCGTGTTCGTCTCCGAGGTCGTCGCCCGCCTCGATCTCCTCGTCGCTGTAGGGCGCGCTGATGAAGGGGAGGTCCTCCTCGTTCGGCAGGAGGACGGGGCCGTCGAGGTCGGCGTCCTCGATCACCTCCACGTCCATCGTGACGGTCCCGCTCACGTCGGTGGTATGGAGGGAGAGCTCGCCGTCACCCTGGTTCGCGTGGAGGTCGCCGACGTAGACCCCGCCGCCGTCGACGACGACGGGGCAGATCAGCGTGGCGCCCGCGCGGACCTCGGGCACGTCCATGTGGCCGTCGGTGCGCAGGTCGAGGTCGTCCTCTGTCTCGACGCCGTAGTCGTGGTCGGCGCCGATCAGGTTCTGCCCGAAGTCGCCGGCGTTGTGCGAGTCGGGCATGGTGACCGGCGGCGTGGTGCCGATGTTCCCGATGAACGGGCGGAGGCGACCCAGCGTTCCGGGCATCCCGTCCGGCTCGTACAGCAGGATCGGGTGTTGGCGGGCGTTCTCGGGAATGTCCATCACGCGCTCCGCGTCGGTCGCGAGCTCGTGGGCCCCGTCCTTGTCGAGGGTGATCCCGACCGCGTTCTCGTGGTCGAACGCGACGGTGTACCCGTACTCGAAGCCGAACGAGGAGGCGTTGGCGCCGCACTCCGCGCAGCGGATCGCGTCCTCGCCGGTGCCCTCGACGACGGAGTCGGGCCACGTCGTCCCGCACTTGGGACAGCGGTGGTCGACGAAGGGGTCGTCGCCGAACGCCTCGTCCCGCTCCGCCATCGAGCCCGTGCTGGTCGCCATGCTCGTCACCTCCACGTCGCGGATGTGGATCGCGACCGCGTCGCCGACCTCGGCGCCCTCGACGCGGATCGGGCGCGTCACCTCGTGGCCGCCGCGGAACGACGGCGTCACCATCGGCCCCCAACAGCCCGGCGGCGTGTACGTCGTCACCCGGCCGCCGTCGGCGACCGTCCCGGCCCACTCCTGGTCAGGCCCGACGAGGCCGAGCGTGTACTGGTCGACGTACAGTTCCTCTTTGACCTCTGTTTGCGCCATACCGTATAGTGGTACGGTATGACACGTCATAACCGTAAGGGAGGCGGCACTCGCGCGGCGAATCCCGAGGGCCGCGAATCCCGGGAATCACGAGGCGCGCTCGCTCGGCGGATCGCCCGCGGCGGGGAGCCCCTACCGCACTCGGGGTCTGTCGGGCTCGCGGCCCCCGGGGAGTGGTCACCGGCCCGCGCTCCCGAGATCGCTGGCGAGACCGCCCGAGCTGTTTGAAAATAGCGCACCTGAACGAACTCAAAGAGCTTGTAATCAGTCGAACAAGGTTATTGAAGACAAAATCTTTTCACTATACGAGTCTGTGAGAAAGTACGCGACGAAAATACACTATGCCAGCAATGGAAACCGCTGAGTTCGATACCGAACTCAGTCTCTTCAAGTACGATAATCTCGAACAGCTTCCGCCTGAATACCGCGACTTCGACGAGGCCGAGCGAACGCGACGGATCGAGGGGGCGCTGGACGCGCTCGGCGACGACGTGGTAATCCTCGGCCACAACTACCAGCGACGCGAGATCGTCGAGCACGCGGACTTCGTCGGCGACTCCTACCAGCTGAGCAAGGAGGCCGCCGCGGCCGACGCGGAGTACGTCGTCTTCGGCGGGGTCACGTTCATGGCCGAGTCCGCCGACATCATCACCGACGACGACCAGACGGTCGTCCTCCCGAGCATGGAGGCGTCGTGCCCGATGGCGGGGATGGCCGAGGCGCTCCAGGTCGATGCGGCCTGGGCGGAGCTGACGGCCGCGACCGACGCGGACGTCGTACCGGTCACCTACATGAACAGCTACGCCGACCTCAAGGCGTTCTGCGCCGAGCACGGCGGCTTGGTGTGTACCTCCTCGAACGCCCACCGCGCCTTCGAGTACGCCCTCGACGAGGGCGACAAAGTGCTGTTCCTCCCCGACAAGCACCTGGGGGAGAACACCGCCCACCGGCTCGGGCTCGAAGAGGAGATCGCCGAGTGGGACCCGTGGGACGCCGCCTCCGCCGACGCGGCGGCGGTCGTCGACAACGACGTGATCCTCTGGGACGGCTACTGTCAGGTTCACGAACGGTTCAGCCCGTCACACGTCGAGCAGGTCCGGGCGGACCACGAGGACGCGCGAGTCGTCGTCCACCCCGAGTGCCGCCGGGAGGTCGTCGAGGCGGCGGACGTGGTCGGCTCCACCGCGACGATCCGCGAGACCGTCGCCGAGGCCGACCCCGGCGAGACGTGGGCGATCGGCACCGAGGTCCACCTGACCCGCCACCTCCAGCGGTGGCACCCGGAGGTGAACGTCGTCCCGCTGTGCGGCGAGGCGTGTATGGACTGTAACGCGATGCGCCAGATCGACCCGAACTACCTCGCGTGGGTGCTCGAAGAGCTGGCCGCCGGGCGCGAGCGCAACGTCGTCGAGGTCGCGCCCGGGGAGAAGGAGCTCGCGCGCGTCGCGCTCGACCGCATGCTGGAGGTGTGAGATGACGGGCCACGAGACCGCAGACGTGCTGGTCGTCGGCTCGGGGATCGCCGGCCTGACGGCCGCGCTCGCCGCAGCGCGCGAGGGGCGCGAAGTGACGGTGGCGACGAAGGCCACGCGCCCCGCGGACGCCGCGTCGTGGTGGGCGCAGGGCGGGATCGCCGTCGCCCGCGACCGACCGGAGCGGTTCAAGCGCGACGTGCTGGCGGCCTCGGACGGGACGGCCGACCCGGACGCGGTCGACGTGCTCGTCGAGAACGCCGACGGCGCCGTCCAGGACGTGCTCGTCGACACGCTCGGCGTCGAGTTCGACCGCGAGGCGGGCGCCGACGCGTTCGACTACGGCCGCGAGGCCGCCCACAGCGAGGAGCGGATCCTCCACGTGGGCGCGGCGACGGGCGAGCACGTCCACGTCCCGCTGTTGAACCACCTCGACGGACGCGACGGCGTCGAGGTCGTCGGCGACGCGGCCGCGCTGGAGTTGATCACGCGCGAGGGGCGGGTCCACGGGGCCGTCGTGGCGTCGGACGACGGTCGCGTCCCGATGTACGCGAACGCGACCGTGCTCGCGACCGGCGGAGTCGGCGACCTGTTCCCGCGCTCGACGAACCCCCGCGGCGCCACCGGCGACGGGGTCGCGATGGCCGCGCTCGCGGGCGCCGACGTGACCGACATGGAGTTCGTCCAGTTCCACCCGACGGCGTACGACGCGGGCCCGGACGAGGAGGGGTTCCTGGTCAGCGAGGCGGTCCGCGGCGAGGGCGCGCTGCTGCGCAACGGCGACGGCGAGCGGTTCATGCCGGGGTATCACGACGACGCCGAACTCGCGCCGCGCGACGTGGTCTCGCGGGCCGTGGCCGCCGAGCGCGACGCCACGGGCGAGGTTCGCCTCGACGTGGGGCCGCTCGACTTCGCGGGCGCGTTCCCCGGGCTCGCCGAGAAGTGCGCCGACCGCGGCGTCGATCCCGACGAGGGGATCCCCGTCGCGCCCGCCGAACACTTCCTCTGCGGCGGCGTCGCCGTCGACGACCGCGGGCGGACGACCCTCGACCGGCTCTACGCCGTCGGCGAGTGCGCGCGGACCGGCGTCCACGGCGCGAACCGGCTCGCCTCCACGAGCCTCCTCGAAGGGCTCGTCTGGGGGCTCCGGGCGGGCGCCGACGCGGCCGAGGCGGCAGGTTCCGACGGGGCGCCGGCGGACCCAGAGCGGGTCGCGCCCCCGGACCTACTGGACCGCGACCCCGACCTCCCGTCAGCGTTCGCCCGCGAGAAGTTCCGTCGACTCCGCCGAGTGATGGGAGAGCACGTCGGAATCGAGCGCGACCCCGCCGACCTCCGACGGGCGCTCGACGTCCTGCGGCGGCTCAAGGGCGAGGTCGACGCCTACGTCCGGACGCGGACCTCGCGCTCGCTGTACGAGCTCCGCAACGCGACCGTGACGGCGCTGTTGGTGACGCGACAGGCGCTGGCGAACGACGAGAGCGTCGGGACGCACTACGTCGCGGACGACGCCGAGCCCGCCGAACCCGGGCCGGCGGCCGACGACTGATGCTCACCGACGCCGACGTGGAGCGCTGGCTCCGCGAGGACGTGGGGCACCACGACGTGACGAACGACGTGCCGGGCGAGACGAGCGGCCGGCTCGTCGCGAAAGAGTCCGGCGTCGCGGCCGGCGTCGACGCCGCGAGCGCCGTGTTCGACTACCTCGACGCGACCGTGACCGAGCGCGTCGCGGACGGGACCGCGGTCGAGCCCGGCGACGCGCTGCTGCGGGTCGCGGGACCGGCACAGGCGGTCCTCCGCGGCGAGCGCGTCGCCGTGAACGTCGCGGCCCACGCCTCGGGAGTGGCGACGCGGACCGACGCCGCGGTCGCGGCCGCCCGCGAGGTCGACCCGGATGTCCAAGTCGCGGCGACCCGCAAGACCACGCCCGGACTCCGCGGGGTCGAGAAGCGCGCCGTCGCGGCCGCCGGCGGCGACACCCACCGCCTTGACCTCTCGCACATGGTCATGGTCAAGGACAACCACGTCGCGGAGCTGGGGCTGACGGAGGCGATCGAGCGCTTCCGCGAGCGCGCCTCCTTCGCGACGGGCGTCGAGGTCGAGGTCGAGGGCCCGGACGCCGCCGCGCGCGCCGCCGCGGCCGGCGCCGATGTCGTCCTACTCGACAACATGGCGCCACCGGAGACGACGGCGGCGGCTGAGCGCGTGGCCGCCGCGGACGGAGACGCGCTGACCGAAGCGTCGGGCGGGATCACGGTCGAGACCGTCCCGGACTACGCCGCGACCGGGGTGGACGTGATCTCGATGGGCGGGCTCACCCACTCCGCGCCGGCGCTCGACCTGTCGTTCCGGACGGGAAGCGACGGGTAGCTCGCCGCCGGCGAGACGGGCGCCGGCGGCGAGGTCGGCTCCGTTCGCGACCGCTCGCGTCGCGGAGTGATCTGGTGGTTTTTATGAATCCCACACCCACGGTCAGGGTATGCAGACCCACGTCGTGCCCGTCGGGTTCGACTACGACCGGATGATCGCCCCCCTCATCCGGGACCAGTTCGACGTCGACCGGGTGATCCTCTTGGAGGGGACGGTCGGCAGCGAGGCCAACGTCGAGTACTCGCGCAACATCGCGCGCAAACTGGAACAGGACTTCCAGAACCTGCTCGGCGCGGAGACGGTCCGCGAGCAGTTGGACGACGTGTACGACTACGACGCCGCCTTCGAGCGCGCCTTCGACCTGATCAACGCCGAACTCGATCGCGAGGAGGGAGTCGACGAGTCCGACGAGCGCGAGGTGTGGGTGAACCTCTGTTCGATGCCCCGGCCCGTCTCCTTCGCGTTCGCGACCGCGGCCCACTCGATAATGGTCGAGCGGCAGGCGGACCGCGACCGCATCCACACCTACTACACCGCCCCCGAGAAGTACCTCGAAACCGAGTTGGCGGAGGAACTCCGCGCGACCCGCGACCTCCTGCGCGACCTCGACCAGGGGAGCGACGCCGACGCGCTCGCGGACGCGGGCGTCGATCCCGACCGCGTCGCCGATCGGCTCGCGAGCACCACGGACCTCCTCGCGGAGTTCGACGAGCGCGGCACCACCATCGGCGCGAAGCGGATCGGCGACCGCCACGTGATCGAGCTGCCGGTCGCCTCCTTCCAGAACGTCAAGCCGTTCGAGGAGCTGGTGCTGTTCACGCTCGGCGAGCACGGCGAGTTCGAGTCCGTCTCCGAGCTGGCGGAGACGCTCGCGGCCGAGCTCAACGAGGAGTACACGGACTCGTTCCGCTCGAAGGTGATCTACAACGTCGACCGGCTCGGTCCCGGCGGGAAGGGGTACATCGAACGCGAGGAGCACGGGAAGTCCTACCGGACGAGCCTCTCGCGGATCGGGGAGCTGTGGGTCCGCTCGCACGCCGACGAGGATCGGGACGTGGCGTGAACAGCTGGGACGTGAGGTAAACCCTCGGGACGCGGAGTGAACGACCGGGACGTGACGCGAGCGGCGGCGAGCGAGATGCCGCCCATCGAAGGGTAGTTAGCCTCCGGGCGGCACGCTGCGGTATGGAGACGGCACTCGTTATCCTCGACGGCTGGGGGCTCGGCGACCACGACCGCCGCGACGCCGTGAAGGCGGCCGACACGCCGACGTTCGACGCGGCGACGGAGCGCGGGGCCGACGGCCGCCTCGTGGTTCACGGGCGGCGCGTTGGGCTCCCGGAGGGACAGATGGGCAACTCCGAGGTCGGCCACCTCAACATCGGCGCGGGGCGGGTGGTCAAGCAGGCGTACACCCGGATCACGGACGCGCTGGAGGAGGGGTCGCTCTCGGACAACGACGCGGTCGCGGCCGCGCTCGACCACGCGGACTCGACCGGCGGCCGCGTCCACTTCATGGGGCTCGTCTCCGACGGCGGCGTCCACTCGGACGTGGAACACCTGCTCGCGCTGATCGACGCCGCGGCCGACGCGGGCGTGCCCGCCACGAGCCACGCGTTCACCGACGGCCGCGACACGGCCCCGGAGATCGCCGACGAGTTCCTCGCCGACGTGACCGCGAAGGCCGACGAGCGCGGCACCGGTCATGTCGCGACCGTTACGGGGCGCGACCACGCGCTGGACCGCGACGAGAACTGGGGGCGGACGAAGAAGGCGTACGACGCCATCGTCGGTCGCGAGGCCCCGAACGAGGCCGAGAGCGCGGTTGCGGCCGCCCGCGAGGCACACGCCCGCGGGGAGACGGACGAGTTTGTCGAGCCGACGCTCGTCGCCGACGAGCCCGCCCTCGCCGACGGCGACGCGGTGATATTCTTCAATTTCCGCGCCGACCGCGCCCGACAGCTGGTCCGGATGCTGACCGACACGCGGCCCGAGTGGGAGTTCGACCTCGGCCAGCCCGAGGTCCGCATGACGACGATGACCGAGTACGACGAGACGTTTGAGTTCCCGGTGGCGTTCCCGCCGCAGATCCCCGCGAACACGATCGGCGAGGTCGTCGCGGACGCCGGCGGCACGCAGCTCCGGATCGCGGAGTCGGAGAAGTACCCTCACGTCACCTACTTCCTCAACGGCGGCCGAGAGGTGGAGTTCCCGGGCGAGATCCGGACGATCGTCGAGAGCCCGGACGTGCCGACGTACGATCAGCAGCCGGAGATGTCCGCGCCTGAGGTGACCGACGAGGCCGTCGAGACCATCGCGTCGGACGACCCCGACCTGCTCGTGTTGAACTACGCGAACCCCGACATGGTTGGCCACACCGGCGACTTCGAGGCGACCGTCGAGGCGGTCGAGGCCGTCGACGCCCAGCTCGACCGCCTGCTCTCCGCGATCGCCGACGCCGGCGCGCACGCGGTCGTCACCGCGGACCACGGCAACGCCGACGACATGGGTACCGCGGACGACCCCCACACCGCCCACACGTACAACCCGGTCCCGTTCGTCTACCTGACGCCCGACGGCGACGACGGCGCGAAGCGGGTCCGCGAGGGCGGGTCGCTGTGCGACATCGCCCCGACGCTGCTCGACCTGATGGAGCGTGACCGCCCCGATGAGATGACCGGCGAGAGCCTGCTGGAGAGTAAACGATAAACTTCGGATCGATTCTCGCTCGTTCCACGGCGTTTTAATACGTCGTCGGGCTTGTGATCGTTCATGACAGACGAGACCACGCCCGTGATCGCGGCCGCCTACCGAACACCGCAGGGGAAAGACGGCGGCGTCTACGAGGACGTCCGCAGCGAGGACCTCTCGACGACGCTCATCGACCATGCGCTCGACGAGACGGGGCTGACGAGCGACCACGTCGACGACCTGATGTGGGGGGTCGCACAGCAGCGCACCGAGCAGGACAACAACGTCGCGCGCGTCATCGCCCTCCTCTCGGAGCTGGGTGAGTCGGTGCCCGCCACCTCGATCAACCGCTGGTGCGCCTCCTCGATGCAGGCGATCATCTCGGCGTCGGACGCCATCGCCGCCGGGAACCGCGAGTGTATCATCGCGGGCGGGGTCGAGAACATGAGCCGCGTCCCGATGGACGGCGACTCCTACGAACACCTCCACCCGGAGCTGTCTGAACAGTACAACATCTTCCAGCTCCAGATGGGGATGACCGCAGAGAAGGTCGCCGAGGAGTACGAGGTGAGCCGCGAGGCCCAAGACGAGTACGCCGCCCGTAGTCACCAGCGCGCCGCCGAGGCGACCGAGTCGGGCCGCTTCGACGACGAGATAGTCCCCGTCGAGACGGACGACGGGCTCGTCGAGGCGGACGAGGGGATCCGCCCGGACACGACCGCCGAGAAGCTCGCCGACCTGCCGCCCGCCTTCACCGGCGACGGCAGCGTCACCGCGGGGAACTCCTCGCAGATCTCCGACGGCGCGTCGCTGACCGTCGTCACGAGCAGGGCGTTCGCGGAGGAGCACGGGCTCGACGTGCTCGCCGAGGTCGGCACGAACGCGGTCGCCGGCGTCGACCCCACCGTGATGGGGATCGGCCCGGTGCCCGCCACCCGGAGCCTGCTCGACCGCGCGGGCACGGACATCGACGACTACGACCTCGTCGAACTCAACGAGGCGTTCGCCTCCCAGTGCGAGTACTCGCGGCGCGAGCTCGGCATCGACGAGGACCAGTACAACGTCAACGGCGGGGCCATCGCCATCGGCCACCCGCTCGGCGCCTCGGGCGCGCGCCTCCCCGTGACGCTGCTCCACGAGATGCAAAAACAGGACGCCGATCGCGGGCTCGCGACGCTCTGCGTCGGCTTCGGGCAGGGCGCCGCGATCGAGTTCCTGCGGTAGACAACTTAAAAAGCGACGTTCTGCGGTGGCGCGTGCCTTCGAGCGCCCTCCGGGCGCGAGAAGCACGCGCGAGGGAGTCGGTGGTTCGGAGCGAAGCGAAGAACCACCGACGAGGCTGGGGAGGTGTGAGGCGCTGTGCGGTGCGGGGGCGGGACTCGAAGGGGCGGCCGTGAGGCGGTCGCAGGCGACG
>NZ_NEWJ01000057.1:0-16913 GCF_002135045.1 Halorubrum sp. SD683 | reverse complement strand
GCTCTCGCGATCCCCTCCGGGTCGTCGTGCTGGAAAATCGACCGCCCCATCGACACCCCGGCGGCGGCGCCGTCCATCGCGCCGCGTACCATCTCGACCGTCTCCCGGTCGGTGCCCTTCGAGCCGCCGGCGATGACGACGGGGAGCCGCGTCGACTCCGTCACGCGGGCGAACGAGTCGCCGTCGCCCGAATACCCGGTCTTCACCACGTCGGCGCCGAGCTCCTCGGCGAGCCTGACGGCGTGTCCGAGGGCCTCCGGGTCGGACTCGTCGACGCCCGGGCCCCGGGCGTACGCCATCGCGAGGACGGGGAGCCCCAGCCGCTCCGCGTCGGCGGTCAGCTCCGCGAGGTCCTCGATCTGGTTCGGCTCGTACTCCGAGCCGACGTTGATGTGGAAGGAGACGGCGTCGGCGCCGGCCCGGATCGCGTCCGCCGCCGTGCCGGTGACGCGCTTGTCGCTCTCGTCGGGGCCGATCGTCGTCGAGCCGTTGAGGTGGACGATGTACCCCGCGTCGTTCTTGTTCGGGTGGACGCGCTCCGCGATCCCGCGCTGGGTGAGCACTGCGTCCGCCCCGCCGCTGGTGACGCCGTCGATCGTCGACTCGATGTCGACGAGCCCCTCGACGGCGCCCATCGTGATCCCGTGGTCCATCGGGACGATCAGGTAGCGGTCGTTCGTGGAGATGCGGTCGAGTCGTGCCGAGAGTCCTGCTGTCATAGTGGGGTGGGTCGTTGTGTGAGAGTGTGGCAATCGTAGGTAAGTGGGTTTCGTTCGGGGACGTATTGGCTCCGAGGCGCCGGGATCAGACCGACTCTGTCGCCTCGGCCCGCGAGCGGCGGCCGCGCTCTGCGCCCTCGGTCAGTTCGCGGGAGAGCGCCTCCAGCCGGTCGGCGACCGCCGCGGTCGGGAGGTCCTCCGCGACGCCCTCGGCGACGATGTCGACCAGCGCGGAGCCGACGATGATCCCGTCGGCGCCGCCAGCGACGATCCGCTCGGCGTGCTCGCCGGACGAGATGCCGAACCCGACCGCCTTCGGCACGTCGTACTCGCGGAGCCGGTCAAGGCTCGCCGTGGTCTGGTCTGAGACGTCGTCCCGGGCGCCGGTCGTCCCGAGCCGGGCCTGGACGTACACGTAGCCCGAGACGCGCTCCATGAGCCGGTCGAGGCGGTCCGCGCGCGTCGTCGGCGCGACGATGAAGACGAGGTCGAGCCCGAACTCGTCGCAGGCCTCGCGCAGCGGGTCCGCCTCCTCGGCCGGCAGGTCGGGGACGACGAGGCCCTGAATCCCGGCCGCGGCGGCGCGCTCGACGAAGGGCCGCGGTCCCTCGCCCTCACCGTACTGGTAAATGAGATTGTAGTACGTCATACAGACTAACGCGGCGTCCACGTCGAGGTCCTCCGCGAACGCGAAGAACCGCTCCGGCGTCATCCCCGCGTCGAGCGAGCGGACGAGCGCCTCCTGTATCGTCGACCCCTCCGCGATCGGCTCGGAGAAGGGGAGGCCGAGCTCGATCACGTCCGCGCCGCCGCGGTCGAGCGCCTCGACGTACGCCTTCGACGACTCGTAGTCCGGATCGCCGACGACGAGGTACGGGACGTAGGCCGGGCCGTCCGCGAACGCCGCGGCGATCGCCGAGGAGTTGGCGGGCTCCCCCATTCAGATTCCCTCCGTGAACATCGACATGTCCGGCGCGTTCGGCACGTCCCGCTGGTCGGTCTCCTCGATGGCGGCGTCGAGGTCCTTGTCGCCGCGCCCCGAGACGTTCACGATCACGCGCTCGCCGAGGTCCTCGTGGTGCTCCTCGAGGTAGCCGAACGCGTGCGCCGTCTCCAGCGCCGGGATGATCCCCTCCGTGTTCGAGAGCCGGTGGAACCCCTCCAAGGCGGCGTCGTCGTCGACCGCGACCGGGTCGACGCGGCCCTCGTCGACGAGGTACGCGAGCTCCGGACCGACGCCGGCGTAGTCGAGCCCGGAGGAGACGGAGTGGCTCTCCATGATCTGCCCGTCCGAGTCCTGGAGCAGCTTCGTCCGCGCCCCGTGGAGGACGCCCTCGTCGCCCGCGTACAGCGACGCGGAGTTCGGCGCGACGCCCTCCTCCTCGTCGACTTCGAGGGTGGAGCCGCCCGCCTCGACCGCGTGGAGGGCGACGGACTCGTCGTCGACGAAGTCGGCGAACGTGCCCATCGTGTTCGACCCGCCGCCCGCGCAGGCGACCACGTCGGTCGGGAGCCCGCCCGTCTTTTCGATCGCTTGCTCGCGCGCCTCCTCGGAGATGACCGCCTGGAAGTCGCGGACCATGACCGGGAACGGGTGCGGGCCGACGATCGACCCGATCACGTAGTGGGTGTCCTCGACGGTCTCCGCCCAGTCGCGCATCGTCTCGGAGATGGCCTCTTTGAGGGTGCCGCGCCCGGTGGTGACGGGCTTGACCTCCGACCCGTTGAGCTTCATCCGGAACACGTTGGGGCGCTGGCGGTTGATGTCGCGCTCGCCCATGTAGATCGTACAGGGCATGTCCAGGTGCGCGGCCGCCATGGCCGTCGCGGTGCCGTGCTGGCCGGCGCCCGTCTCCGCGATGATGCGCTCTTTGCCCATGTACTTCGCCAAGAGGACCTGCCCGAGCGCGTTGTTCAGCTTGTGGGCGCCGCCGTGGAGGAGGTCCTCGCGCTTGAGGAACACCTCCGTGTCGTAGCGCTCCGAGAGCCGGTCGGCGCGCTGGAGCGGCGTCGGCCGCCCGCCGAACGCCGCGAGCCGCTCGCGGAACTCGTCCATGAACCCCTCCTCGTTGTTCAGGACGTAGCGCTCGTACGCGTCGGCCAGCTCCTCGATGGCGGGCATCAGCGCCTCCGGGACGTACTGGCCGCCGTACCGGCCGAACTTCCCGTCGTCGCGCCCGCGCTCGCGGCCCGGTCGCCGCGAGGGCACCGCGCCGTCCGTTGCTTCCGTCGTCCGCGTGTCGGTCTCGCTCATGTGGGTGTCTCCGTTGTCTCCGTCGCGTCGTCGTCCGCGGCCGCCGCGTCATCGCCGTCCGCGGTCGCCTCGTCGCCGCCGGCCTCCGTCCGCACCAGTTCGCGGGTGTTCGCCGCCACGTCGCCCTCCATGATCGCGCTCCCGACGAGCAGCGCGTCGGCGCCCGCGGCCCGCATCCGGCGGACGTCGGCGGGCGATCCGATGCCGCTCTCGGCGATCAGCGTGACCTCGTCCGGGACGTGGGGCGCCACGGACTCGAAGGTTCCGAGGTCGACGACTAGCTCCGCGAGGTCGCGGTTGTTCACGCCGATCGTCGTCGCGCCCGCGTCGAGCGCGCGCTCCAGCTCTTCCCGGTCGTGGACCTCGACGAGGACCTGGAATCCCCGGTCTCGGGCGGCCTCGAGCAGTGTCGGGAGGTCGTCGCCGACGAAGCGGGCGATGAGCAGGACCACGTCGCTCTCGACGGCGTCGAGCTGCGCCTCCTCGACGACGAAGTCCTTCCGGAGGACCGGTACGTCTACCGCGTCGCGCACGCGTTCGAGGGTGTCGACGCTCCCGCCGAAGTGCCCCGGCTCGGTGAGCACGCTCAGCGCGGCCGCCCCGCCGGCGACCATCCCCTCCGCGAGCGCGACGGGGTCGTCCTCGCGGCTCCCCTCGGTCGTCGGGCTCGTGGGCTTCACCTCGGCGATAAGCGGGACGCGGTCCTCGGCGTCGGCCCGTTCGAACGCGGCCGAGAGGTCGCGCGGCGAGACCGAGATGTCCCCGTCGGCTCCCCGGGCCGCGCTCGCCCGCTCCCGGGCGCCGGACAGGATCGACCTGACCGCCGGCGCCAGCTCGTCTGGATCGTCCATTACTATACACTAATGTACGTATCTGTTCATAAGGCTTGCGGGGGCGGCCGGGACGCCGTAGCTTCTCACAGAGAAGCCGAACACGTTCCCGTGCCGATGACTTAAGTGATTCACCCTTCCAACGAAGGGTATGAGCCTGTCCGGTACGTCCGGCGTCTTCGCCCGGCAGTTCGACGAGATCGGTCGGACCGTCCAGATCGGGTTCGCCGGCGGTCGCGTCATCTCGGTGTCGTTCCCCGCCGAGCACCCCGGCGACGCCGACGGCGACCACGACCTGTTAGACAGGATCGACGCGTACCTCGGCGGCGAGCGCGACGAGTTCGCCGAGGTCGCGCTCGGCCTCACGGTTCCGACGGACCGGCGCGAGGCGCTGGAGGCGCTCCGGAGCGTCCCGTACGGCGAGGAGGTCTCCGTGAGCCGACTCGCGCGGCTCGGCGGGTTCGACCCCGACGACCCGGACGACCTGAAGGTCGTGACGGGAGCGCTCGCCGACAACCCGATCCCGGTCCTGCTGCCGGACCACCGGGTGAGCGGCGGGCCGTACGCGACGCCGAGCGACGTGCGGAGCGAGCTCCGGCGCGTCGAGGGAATCTCTCGGTAACGGCACCCCGGCGTCAGCGCGCGAGACCGGCGTATCGCGTATAAGAAGTCTTTGTTATCGTTCATTATAGATACACGACCGAGTCAGCTCTAATACCGCCGCGCCCGGGCCGTTACAACTGTCGTTGGTGATTCGATATGAACGGTGAGAAGCGAACGGGAGCGGAGACGGACGGACCGATGACTGCGATGTCGCGTCGGGGGGCGCTCGGCTTCCTCGGAGTTGCCGGGTTCGCCGGGTTGTCGAGCACGACCGCGAGCGCGAAGCAGAGGAAGGGTAACGGAAACGGCGGGAACGGAAACGGCGGGGGCGGCAACGGTGCCAGCGCGGAGATCAACGTCTTACCGAACCCGAACTTCATCACGAACGCAGCCGGGGAGGTCCCGCCGTTCGACCCGGACGTTGAACTGTTCGATCCGGCGCCGGTCTCGATCCCGCTCGACGAGATCATCGAGGGGAGCGAGGAGTACGACTCGACGCTCGGTCGCTCGCTGAACGACGGGAAGCATCAGGTCGTCCGACCGCCGGCGGGGTACGACCGCGAGGAAGGGTACGACGGCTCGTGGGCCCCGGTGACGTGGGGCGAATACGGCGCGGTCGGCGGAACGGCGACCGTCGGCGGCGTGAAGCCGGACAACGGGAACGGCGGGAACGGCAATGGGAACGGCGGCGCGACCGGAACGCGCGTCAACATCAACGTCGAGAACGCGCTGCCGAACGGTCAGTACACGATCTGGGTCGTCAAGTTCGCCGCGCTCGCGGACGACAGCGACCTCGGCCCGAGCGACCCGTTCGTGACGCCCGCCGGGAACGGGCTGGTCGGCTTCCACAACCTCGGCCAGAAGTTCGGCGACGACGGCGACTCGGAGAACGACTTCACGGTCGACGAGAACGGCGACGGCGGGATTCGCGTCTTCAACGAGGGCGGCGACCTGACCGGGATCCCCGGGTTCAACGAGCCGGGATACCCGTTCGTCGGCGAGGCCGACGACTACGAGCAGAGCACGGACCGACTCAGCGAGATCGCGAACGACCTGCGAGAGGAGGACGAGATCCACTTCGTCGGCGCGTTCCACTACGACGACCAGGTGTGGGGCGTCTACCCCGGCCCCTGGCACGTGAACCAGTTCAGCGCGGTCTTCCAGTTCTGACCGCGACGGCAGCCCGGCCGACCGGCCGGCTCAGATCTCGAAGTCGGGCGTGTCGAACGCGCCCTCGTCGGCGTCGACGTCGTAGCGCTCGATCCCGGTGAGCGCGACGTCGAGCGTCGCCTCGGCGTCCCACCGCCCCGTGTTGATCGCGAGGTCGTAGATCGAGCGGTCGGACAGGTCGATCCCGTAGTAGGACTTGTACCGCTGCTCCTCGATTACCTCCCGGACCTGCATCTCCGAGGTCATCTCCTCACGGTCGGCCGTGCGGTCCGCGCGGACCTCGTCGGGCGCGTCGAGCCAGATCCGGATGTCGGCGCGGTTGCCGGCGAGCCAGCCCGCCAGCCGCGACTCCAGCACGAACGCCTTGTTCGCGGTTCCCCACTTCTCGGCGATGCGACGGAGCCGCTGGTCGAGCGCCCGGTCGATCTCCTCGGACTCGCCGGTCTCGGCGATGAGCTGCGAGAGGCTCATGTCCCGCTCGGCCGCGATTTCGCGGAACAGCTCGCCTCCGGAGACGTAGCCGCAGTCGAGCGCGTCGGCGATCCCCTCGACGAGCGTCGTCGCCCCGCAGCCCGGCGGGCCGGAGACAGTGACGAACAGGTTCCGGTCGATCCGTCTGTCGGGCTCCGGCGAGGTGCCGCTCATGCGTGTTGCGCCACGGAAGGCCGTCGGATAAACGGGTCGGTTGCGGGAACGCCCGCCGGACCGGCCGGGCGGGCCGTCTCGCCGCCGGGCGGGCGACGCGGTTCGACGCAACCGATTTCCCGTCCGGAGCCCTCGTGATCGCCGTGAGCGAAACCACGGACCGCGGCGACGAGGCCGCCGCGCGGGCGCTCCTCCGCGACGCGGTCGAGCGCGGCGCGATCGCCGACCCCGACTTCGACCCGGAGTCGGTCCCGATCGCGGACGCCGACGTGCTCGCCCGGCTCTCGCCGCCGGTCCGCCGCTGGTGGGTCGAACGCTTCGGCGGGTACGTCGGCGAGAACGGCGGCTTCTTCACGCCGCCGCAGCGCGAGGCGATCCCCCACGTCGACGACGGCCGGAACTGCCTCGTCGCCGCCCCGACCGGCAGCGGGAAGACGCTCGCCTCCTTCCTCGCGGTCCTCGACGACCTCTTCGCCCGCGACCGCGACGGCGAACTCGAGAACTCCGTCTACTGCCTCTACGTCTCGCCGCTGAAGTCGCTCGCGAACGACATCGAGCGCAACCTCGAAACCCCGCTGGCGGGGATCGGCGAGGCGGTCGCCGCCGCGGAGGCGGAGAGCGCGACCCGCGACGGCGACGACGGGGCGGCCTCGGACGGCGCCTACGACCCCGGCGTCAGGCAGGCGATCCGCCACGGCGACACCTCGAAGGCGGACCGACAGGCGATGCTCTCGGAGACGCCGCACGTCCTCAACACCACGCCGGAGACGCTGGCGATCCTGCTCAACTCGCCGAAATTCAAGGAGAAGCTCCGGACCGTCGAGTACGTGATCGTCGACGAGATCCACTCGCTGGCGGCGAACAAGCGCGGTACCCACCTCGCGGTGTCGCTGGAGCGACTGACGGAACTGGCGCGCAACGAGGGTCCGGACGCAGGGGAACCGGCCGGCGGCCCGGCGCCGCACGCGCCCGGCGACATCACCCGGATCGGCTGCTCGGCGACGGTCGAGCCGCTCGACGGGATCGCCTCGTTCCTCGCGGGGCGCGAGCGCGCCGCGGGCGCCGTCGGCGAGTTCGAGGGGTTCGAGACGCGCCCCTGCGAGGTGGTCGACGCGCGGTTCGCCCGCGAGTTCGACCTCGAACTCCGGACGCCGGCGGCCGACCTCATCCACACGCCGCGGTCGGCGGTGACCGACCGCTTCTACGAATCGCTTCACGACCTCGTCGAGGCCCACAAGAACACGCTCGTGTTCACGAACTCACGGTCTGGCGCCGAGCGAACCCTTCAGGAGCTCCGCCAGCGGTTCGACTACGACGAGTCGGACTCGGGCGTCCACCACGGGAGCCTCGGCGAGACGCAGCGAACGCGGGTCGAGGAGGGGCTGAAGTCGGGCGATCTCGACGTGGTCACCACCTCGACGAGCCTCGAGCTCGGCATCGACATGCCACACCTCGACCTCGTGGTTCAGGTCGGCTCGCCGAAGTCGGTCGCGGCGCTGCTCCAGCGCGTCGGCCGGGCGGGCCACAGCCCGGGCGAGACCGTCGAGGGACGGGTGTTCGCCCTCGACCGGGACGAGTTGATCGAGTGCGCGACGCTGCTCGCGCGCGCCGAGGAGGGGTTCGTGGACCGGGTGTTCCCGCCCGAGGGCGCCTACGACGTTGCCGCCCAGCACGTGTACGGGATGGCCATCAACCGGATCCGCCCCGACCGCGAGGTCCGGGAGGTGCTGCGCCGCGCGCACCCGTACCGCGGCTTCGGCGACGAGGCGTACGAGCGGCTGTTCCGGTACCTCACCGGCGACTACGACGGACTGGAGGAGAAGAACGTCTACCCGAAGGTGTGGCGCGACGGCAACGACCCGCCGGACGGCGAGCACCACTACCCCGAGTACCCGGTCGGCGAGACGCTCGTCGGGAAGCGCGGGCGGCTGGCGCGGGTCATCTACATGACGAACGTAGGGACGATCCCCGACTCGTTCACCTGCGACGTGTTCACGCGCGACGACGAGTGGGTCGGCACGCTCGACGAGTCGTATCTCGACACGCTGGAGTCCGGCGACGTGTTCGCGCTTGGCGGCGAGCGGTTCGCGTTCCGCTACCGCCGCGGCTCGAAGGTGTACGCCGACCGGACGAGCGAGCGCCCGACCGTCCCCTCGTGGTTCGCCGAGCGACTTCCCCTCTCGGCGGACCTCGCCCGCGAGGTGTTGGCGTTCCAGGCCGAACTCCTCGACCGGCTGGCCGGCGATGATCCGAGCGCCGGCCCCGCCGCGGTCCGAGCGTGGCTCCGCGAGTTCCCCCTCGACGGGAACGCCGTCCGCGCGCTCGCCCGGATGTACGACGAGCAGGTCCGGTACGCCGGCGCCGAGGCCGTCTCGACGCCCGACCGCCTCGTCGTCGAGGAGGAGCTCGACCGGAGCGAGTACAAGCGCCGCTTCTACGTCCACTCGACGTACGGGCGCCGGTTCAACGACGGCCTCTCGCGGCTCGTCGCGGCGGCGGTGGCGAACCGGACCGACGCCAACGTCGCGGTCGCGGTCGCGGATCGCGGGTTCAGCCTCGCGCTCCCGCTCAACCGCAAGGTCGACGTGGCGGGTATCCTCGCCGACCTCGACCCGGAGACGGTCCGGGAGGACCTCCGCGAGGCTGTTCAGGAGACCGACCTGCTCCAGCGCTACTTCCGGATCAACGCCGGGCGCGCGCTGCTCATCCTGAAGCGGTACAAGGGGTACGAGAAGTCGGCGGCCGAACAGCAGGTCTCCGCCGAAATGTTGCTGTCGTTCGCGGCCGATCTGGAGGAGTTCGCCGTGTTGGAGGAGACGTACCGCGAACTGCTGGAGGACCGCCTCGACGTGGGCGGGATCCGCGAGGCCGTCGGCCGGATCGCGGGCGGCAACCTCGCGGTCGAACACCGCGTCGTCGACTCGCCGAGCCCGCTCGCGTTCGGGCTGGCGACGCTCGTCGACTCCGACACGGTCATCGCTGACGACGAGTCCGCGGTCCTGCGGGAGTTCCACGCCCGCGTCATGGAGGAAATCGGCGACGGGCCGCGGAGCGCCGACCGCGGCGCCGAACCGCCCGGGGACCGGGAGGGCGACTGAGATGGCGGAGCCCGCGCCGTCGACGGCGTCGCCGCGCTCCCGGCTCCGGCTCCGGTTCGCCGGCGCGGTGACGCTCGGCGCGCTCGGGCTCGCCGCGCTGTGGCGCACGTTCGGGACCGCGTGGGTCCTCGCCGCGGCCGGACCGGGCGCGTACCTGGCGGCGTACGCGTGGACCCACCTCGGTGCGAACCACCGACCCGGCGTCGACGGGCCGCACCCGCGGCTCGGCCCGGCGAACGCGATCACGCTGTTCCGCGGCTGGCTCGCGTCGGTCCTCGCCGGCGCGCTGGCGGCCGCCCCGCCGCACCCGTGGATCCCCGCCGCGCTGTTCGCGGGCGCGGTCGGCCTCGACGCGGTCGACGGGGCGGTCGCCCGCCGGACACGGGAGACGATCCTCGGCGCTCGCCTCGACGGCGCGACCGACGCGCTGGCCGTCCTCGTCGGGGCCGCGGTCGCCGTCGCGCTCGGGGCGCTCCCGGCGTGGTACCTCCTCGCCGGCGGCGTCTGGTACGCCTACGCAGGGTCATTGTGGTGGCGGCGGCGGACCGGCGCGCCGGTGTACGAGCTCCCGCCGAGCCGGGTCCGCCCGTTCGTCGGCACCGCGCAGTTCGCCGCCGTCGCGGTCGCGCTCGTGCCGGGCGTCGGGGGCGCTCGGGTGACCTCCCCGCTCGCCGCGTTCGCGGGCGTCGCGCTCGCGGCGCTACTGGCAAGTTTCGCCCGCGATTGGGCGGCCGCGACGGGACGGCTCGGCCGCGACGACCCGCCGACCGCGAACCGCGAGTGACCGAAACGCTCCCGCCGTCTGCGCGCGGAGAGCCTCAGGACTCTCGGGACAACAGGACCGCGAGGACGGCGATCAGCGCGACCTGCGCGACCTTGTCGACGGCGCCGTAGACGCCGACGTCGGCCGGGAACGAGTACGTCCCGAAGACGAAGTTGATGACGTACCACAGGACGATCTGTCCGGCGGTGAACGGGATTCCGAGCGCGTACACCAGCCGGCGGCGGTACCCCGAGACGATCGCCGTCACGCCCGCGCCGAAGCCCAGGGTCGCGAAGAAGAACGAGATCCCCAACGCCCCCCCGACCAGGAAGCCGAGCGCGACGTGGACGATCCCGGACACGGTCGCGGCGAGGATTCCGATCCAGTGGAGGGGGGTCAACGATTCGACGTCGACGCCGGTGTCGGTGCGTGTCATGAATGTGCGACCCACGGACTCGGTCGGCTTATGTCTACTCCCGCCCCCGAATCGACGGCCGACGAGGGGGCGCCGACCGTCGCCGCCGTGGGTTTATGACGGATCGGTCCGTGTGATCGCCAATGCCACATCGTCTCAGTCGTCGACCGCGGACGGGTGAGTCCGCGTGAGCGACGGCGACGCCGGACGGGCCGTAGAGTTCGTCGGTCCGGAGCGCGTCGAGGTCGTCCCGACGGAGGCGCCCGTCCCCGGTCCTGACGAAGTGGTCGTCGACGCCGCCGTCTCCGCGGTGAGCGCCGGATCGGAGCTGCTCGCGTACCGCGGCGAACTCGACCCGGAGACGGTCGCGGACGAGGAGCTGCCCGCGCTCGACGGCGACCTCTCGTACCCGCTCCGTTACGGCTACGCGGTCGTCGGGAGCGTGACCGCGGTCGGCGACGCGGTCGACCCCGCGTGGCGCGGTCGCACCGTCTTCGCGTTCAACCCCCACGAGACCCGGTTCGCCGTCGCCCCGGACGCCCTGCGTCCGGTCCCCGACGGGATCGACCCGGAGACGGCGACGCTGTTCGCGAACGCCGAGACCGCGGTCACGCTGACGCTCGACGCCGCTCCCCGGATCGGCGAGCGCGTCGCGGTGTTCGGCGAGGGCGTCGTGGGGCTGCTCACGACCGCGCTGCTCGCGCGGAGCGGCGTCGAGACCGTCGTCGCGGTCGAGCCGAAGGACCGCCGCCGGTCGCTCGCGGCCGAGTTCGGCGCCGACGCCGTCGTCGACCCGAGCCGGTACGACGGGCGGGCCGGCGTCGTCGACGCCGTGCGCGAGTATACGGGCGGCGTCGACCTCGCGGTCGAGGTGTCGGGTCGCCCCGAGACGCTCGAAACGGCCGTCGAGACGACGCGGTTCGACGGCCGGGTCCTCGTCGGATCGTGGTACGGGACAAAGCGCGCCGACCTCGGCTTCGGCGACCACTTCCACCGCGGGCGCGTCACCGTCCGGAGCAGTCAGGTCTCCACCATCGCGCCGGAGCTCCGCGGGCGCTGGGACCGGGACCGCCGACGTGAGACCGCCTGGCGCGAACTCCGGCGGCTCGACGACGACCTCAACGTCGCCGACCGGCTCGTCACGGACCGCGTCCCGGTCGGCCGGGCGGCGAGCGCGTACCGCCGGCTCGCCGACGAGACCGAGCCGACCCTCCAACTCCTCTTCACTTACCCATGTACGAACTGACCGTCACCGAGTCGTTCGTCGCACAGCACTACCTCACCGTCCCCAACCCGCCAGCCGACGAGGCGGCGCTTCACTCTCACGTGTTCACCGCGGAGGCGACGTTCCGCGGCCCGGAACTGGGCGAGTACGGCTACCTGCTCGATATCGACCTCGCGCTCGACGCCCTGAGCGACGCCGCGGAGCGCTACCGCGACGAGACGCTCAACGACCACCTAGAGGGCAACCCGAGCGCCGAGCGTCTGGCCCGGGCGCTGTTCGACGCGCTCGCGACCGTCGACGCCCCGGCCGCGACGGAGCTGACGGTGACCGTCCGCGAGGACGACGTGGCGAGCGTCTCGTTCACCGGCGACCTGCGGTGACCGTCCGATGCGCGTCACGCTCGTCCTCGCCGGCGACATCGAGTCCGAGTCCGGCGGGTTCTACTACGACCGGCGGCTCCGCGACCGGCTCCGCGAGCGCGGGCACGCGGTCGAGGTCGTCTCGCTCCCGCGGGGCTCGTACCGGGAGCGACTCGCGCCGAACCTCCGCGCCCGCCGGCTCGCCGACCGGCTCTCGGAGTTCGACGTCGTCGTTGAGGACGGGCTGGCGCACCCCTCCGTGCTGTGCGCCAACCGACGGCTCGACGCGCCGTCGGTCGCGCTCGTCCACATGATCGCGTGGCGTGCGCGGGCGGCTGAAGGGGTGCGATCGAGCGGGACGGGAGCCGGTGAGCGGGTCCGCGCCGAACTCGGTCGGCGCGGGGTCGCGGCGATTGAGCGCCGATTCCTCCGCGGGGTCGACGCCGCGGTGTACAACGCCGAGACGACCCGCCGGGACGCGGCCGGGCTCGGCGGGCCGGCGCGCAGCGTGGTCGCGCCGCCGGCCGGCGACCGCTTCGAACCGGTGGTCTCCGCCTCGGAGATCCGCGAGCGAGCGCGATCCGGCCCGCTGGAGGTGACGTTCCTCGGCAACGTCGTCCAGCGGAAGGGGCTCGATACGCTCGTCGAGGGAGTCGCCCGGCTCGACCGCGCCGCGGTCGACTGGCGGCTGACCGTCGTCGGCGATCGGACGATCGCGCCCGAGCACGTCGAGCGCGTGGAGGGCATGACCGCCGAGGCCGGGATCGGCGACCGGGTCCGGTTCGCCGGCCGACTCGACGACGCGACCGTCGCGGCGCGGCTGCGCGAGAGCCACGTCCTCGCGGTGCCCTCGCAGTACGAGCCGTTCGGTATGGTGTACCTGGAAGCGATGGGGTTCGGCTGCGTTCCGCTGGCGACGACCGCGGGCGGGGCGAGCGAGTTCGTCCGCGACGGCGACTCCGGGGTCCTCGTTCCGCCTGGCGACCCCCGCGCCGTGTCCCGGGCGCTCCGGGACCTCGACGACCGCGACCGGCTGGCGGAGATGGGGATCGCCGCGCGCCGCGACTACGAGGCGCGCCCGGGGTGGCCCGAGACGCTCGACCGCGTCGTCGACTTCCTGGCGGCGACCGGTAGCGAGAGGCCGCCGGGTGACGCCGCGTGACCGACCACGCGACGTACCTCGACGCGAAGCGGGCGCTCGACGACCGCTCTCTGAACCGCGAGGTCCTCGATCGGTTCGCCGCCGAACTCCCGCCGGAGCCGGAGATACTCGAAGTCGGCGCCGGGACGGCGACGATGGTCGAGCGCCTCGTCGACTGGGGCGTGATCGAGGGGGGCCGGTGGGTGGCGGTCGACGCCCACGAGGCCGCGCTCGCCGCGGGCGAGGCCCGGGTCGGGGAGGCGGTGGGCGACGTGGCGGTCGAGTACCGCGTCGCCGACGCTTTCGACGCTGTGAGCAAGGCGGTGGCCGCGGGAGACCGGTTCGACGCCGTCGTCGGCTGCGCGTTCTTCGACGTGGTCGACGCGGCGCCCGCGGTCGCCGCCCTCGCGGACGCGGCCCCCGTCGCGTACGCGCCGATAACCTACGACGGCGAGACGCGCTTCGCGCCAGCGGACCCCGACGACGACGCCGTCCTCGACCGCTACTACCGACACATGCGGGAGTTCAGGGCCGGGGGCCCGGACGGCGCGGCGGCCTTGGCTCGGGAGGCGACCGTGATCGCGGAGGGGCCGTCTCCGTGGCGGATCGAGCCCCCCTACGAGTCCGGCGAGCGGACGGTCCTCGCGCACCTGCTCGATACGGTCGAAGAGGCGGTCGGAGAGACCGGATACGACGCGAGCGACTGGGCGGAGCGGCGGCGAGCGGCGCTCGGCGACGGGCGGCTCCGCTACGAGGCCGCGAACCGGGACCTGCTGGTCCGCCTCGACTGACGCCCTCGATCGACGGAGGAGTCCGGCCCGGTCTATCCTTGTCAGGGGACGAACTATGGGCCGATCGGCGCGGTCGGAATCGGCTCCGGGAGCCCCTCGAGCACGAGCGTCGTGTAGTGGAGGAACACGGCCAGCGCCGCGATCGACAGCAGCAGCAGGAAAAGCAGAATCATGCGCTCGTCGCTGCGGACGACCCCGGCGGTGTCCGCGAGAAACGTCGTCAGCGCGCGACACTCGGGCATTGGACTCAGTTGCGCACGCGCTTAGTTAAAACTGCTCTGCGGACCGTTCGGACGGCGCCGATCGGGCCGACCCGCCGGTCCGGCTCGGTCGCGGTCGCTCAGTCGTCAGACGGTGACGGCGGCGATCGGCCGAGCGGTTCGCCGTCGACCGGCTCGTCCGGGTTCGCGTTCACCGCGGCGTCGCTCAGCCCGAGTTGGGCGTCGACATCGACGTCTTCGCGGACGTGGACGGTGCCGCGGTGAACCGCGATGGCGTCCGCGAGGTGGAGCCGGACAGCGTCGAGCAGGACCTCGGCCTCGAGTGGCTGCCCGCGCCGCTTGATCTCGTCGACCTCGGCCCCCGGCGGCACGTCGAAGGCGCGCTGGGCGATCACCGGGCCCTGATCGAGGTCCGTCGTGACGTAGTGGGCGGTGACGCCAGCGATTCGGACGCCCGCGTCCTTCGCCTGTCGGTACGCCTCGGCACCGGGGAACGCCGGGAGCAGCGAGGGGTGGACGTTGATAATCCGGCCCTCGTACCGGAAGACGACCTCCGGCGAGAGGATGCGCATGTAGCGCGCCAGCGCGATGAGGTCCACGTCGTACTCGGCGAGCAGGTCGAGGAGCCGGCCCTCGTCGGTGTTGCCGTTGCCGTCGCCCACGTCGTAGAACGGCTTGTCGTAGCGCTCCGCGAGCGACCGCAGGTCGCCGCGGTTGCCGATGACCACCGGGATCTCAGCCTCGCCGTCGTCCGCGAGTTCGCCGCGCTCCTCCGCCTCTAACAGAGCCTCGGGGGCGTGCGTCTCCTTCGTGACGAGCAGCGCGACGCGGCGCGCGTCGCGGTCGCTCGGGAACCGGACTTGGATGTCGACGTCGAGCTCGCGGCCGAGCTCGGCGAGCGCGCGCCGGAGCTCGCCGCGCGAGGTCTCCATCTCGGCGGTGTCGACGCGAGTCGTCATCCGGAAGACGCCCTCGCGGACCGCCTGGTCGAGGTCCTCGATGTTGATTCCCCGCTCGAACAGCAGGGAGGTGACCCGCGCGATGAGTCCGGTCTTGTCTCCTCCGACGACCGTGATCTCGGTCAGTTCGCGGGTCATGCGACGATCACCTCCGCGGGTTCGAGCGGCTGCATACACCCGGTGGAGAAGGCGGAGGGGTTTGCCCCTTTCGTTCCGCGCCGTTTCTGCTTCCCGCACGAAAGACCGGTATGTATCCACAAATATGCGTATAAACGGCGTTCCAAAACGGTTTTTACACACGACTCCGCACCAACGACCATGACAGCATACACGGCGACGGTGACGGTCCGGCTGAAGCGGGGCGTCCTCGACCCGGAGGCCGAGACGACCCAGCAGGCGCTCGAACGGCTCGGGTTCGAGCTGTCGGACCTCCGCTCGGCCGACCGGTTCGAGGTCGACCTTGACGCCGCCGACGCCGACGAGGCCGCCGACCGCGCCGACGAGATGGCCGAGCGGCTGCTCGCGAACCCCACGATCCACGACTACGACGTGGCGGTCGCGGAGCGATGACGGTCGCCGTCGTCGAGACGACGCCGATCGTCACCGGCGCGACCCGCGCCGACCCGACGGTCGCGGCCGCCCAAGCGAGGTGGGCGGCGTGACGGTCGCCGTCGTCCAGTTCGGCGGCTCCAACTGTGACCGCGACGCGGTCCGCGCGCTGGACCACCTCGGCGTCGACGCCGAGCGCGTCTGGCACGCGGACGGCCTCCCCGACGACCCCGACGGGATCGTCCTCCCCGGCGGGTTCTCCTACGGCGACTACCTCCGCGCCGGCGCGATGGCGGCGCGCGATCCGATCATGGCGGAGGTCCGCGAGGCGGCCGACGAGGGCGTCCCCGTGATCGGGGTCTGTAACGGCGCGCAGATCGGCTCGGAGTCCGGGTTGACGCCCGGCGCGTTCACCACAAACGCCTCCGCGCGCTTCCAGTGTGAGCCGGTCCACCTGCGCGTCGAGCGCGCTGACACGCCGTGGACCGCCGCCTACGACGAGGGCGACGTGATCGAGGTCCCGATCGCCCACGGCGAGGGGCGCTTCGAGATAAGCGCGGACGCCCACGCCGACCTCGTCGGCGACGACCGCGTCCTCTTCCGGTACTGCGACGCCGACGGGAACGTCACCGACGCCGCGAACCCGAACGGCTCGACCGACAACGTCGCCGGGGTCCTCGGCGAGCGCGAGACGGTCGCGGTGCTGATGCCTCACCCCGAGCGCGCCACGCTCCCGGACCTCGGCCGCAGCACGGACGGCGCGGGGATCCTCGAAGCGTTCGCCTGACCGCGTCCCGACCCTACCGCGCCCGCTTCGCTTCCCGCGCCGGGTCCGGTTCGCCGACCGGCCCCGCCCCGGCTTCGGTCGTCCCGTCGCTCCCCAGTTCGCGCTCCAGCGCCCGCTCGAACTCCGCCTCCGTGAGTTCGCCCTCCGCGTACCGTCGCTGGAGGCGTTCGACCGCAGTTTCGTCCGCTCCGTCCGACTTCGATTTTCCGTCGGCGTCACGAGCCAACGCCCGGACGCCGACGACGCTCGCCCCGAGCAGCGCCGCGACCGCGAGGACGGCGACGAGCGAAACGAGCCCCGTCGCGCCGCCCATACCGCCCATGAGCAGTGTCGCCGCGGGGAGTTCGAACACTGACATGCGCGATGTTTACATGACTGTGTATA
>NZ_NEWJ01000056.1:0-17156 GCF_002135045.1 Halorubrum sp. SD683 | reverse complement strand
CTCGTGGAGGCTCACGCCCACGCCGTGGCCGGTGCCGTGGGTGAA
Source organism: Halorubrum sp. SD683 (assembly GCF_002135045.1). Classification (NCBI taxonomy): domain Archaea; kingdom Methanobacteriati; phylum Methanobacteriota; class Halobacteria; order Halobacteriales; family Haloferacaceae; genus Halorubrum; species Halorubrum sp. SD683. The sequence continues at coordinate 17,111 of NZ_NEWJ01000056.1, read as the reverse complement.
GCCGGCCTCGCCCTCCCCGGCGTTCGGGTCGAAGCCGTAGGCGGCGAGCTCCGCCGCCGCCTCGCCGTGAACGGTCTTCGCCGGGACGCCCGGCTCGACCTCGTCGAGCGCGGCCTCGCGCGCGGCCTCGACCGCGACGTACGCCCGCCGCGCCCAGCCGCCGTCGCCGTCGACGACGAACGTCCGGGTCGCGTCGCCGTAGTACCCGTCGGGACCGCGGGGCGAGACGTCGAGCAGTACGGTCTCGCCCGGCCGGACCGGGTCGTCGCCGACGTAGTGGAGGTCGGCCGCCGAGGGACCGGCGCCGATCACGGTGTTGCCCGCGTCGCGGACGCCGCGCGCGGCGAGGGCCGCGTTCACCTCGCGGCGGAGTCGCTCCGTCGTCAGCGGCTCCCCGTCCCACCGGAGCGGGGGTCGGCGGTCGTCGTCGGCCCGCCCGGCCGCCGTCTCCTCGCTCCCCTCGTCGACGGCCTCGCAGTCGGCGAGGACGGCCTCGGCGCGGGCGATCCCGGCCACCGTCGCGCGCTGGACGCGCCGGATGCGGTCCCGCTCCGCCGGCGTCTTTCGCGCCCTGGCGGTCGCGACCGCCTCCGTCGACGCCGGCTCGAACCCCGCCCGTTCGAGGTACACCGCGGCGTCGTGCGGAATCGACGCGGGCGTCAGGACTCTTTCCCCGTCGCCGCTCGCTCCGCCCGCGGGATCTGCGGCGGCCGCGGCCGCGCGCTCGCCGGCGTGGTCGCCGACGCGCTCCGTCCGGACCTCGCGGGCGACCCCGTCGTGGAAGCCGACCTCGTCGTCGGTCGGCCCACCACTCCCCGATTCGTGGGACGCCCGCGCGCTCGCGACGAACTCGCGTTCGGCCTGCTCGCCGAACAGGGCGGGCGCACAGAGGACGGCGCGGCCGACGGTGTCGGCGGTCGCTTCGCCCGTCGGGACGACGACCAGCGCGGAGGGCCTGTCCGGGCCGGCGAAGCGGGAGAGGTAGCGCAGGTCGTCGTCGAAGCGGTCGCCCACGGCGACGAACGCGGCCGCGTCGGCGTCGCGGACTGCCTCGACGATCGGTCGGAGGTCGGTCCGGAGCGGGCGGGGATTTTTTGCGTGGTCGGTGGCGGTCGCGTCGTCCTCGCTCACGGCTCGGGCTCTGGCACCGCCAGCTCCGCCTGGACCTCCTCGACGAGTTCCTGGGCCGGCTCCTCCCGGAGCTCGTTGAACAACAGGACGCTGATCGGCAGCGTCGGCGCACCGCTGATGAGGCTCTCCATGATCACGAGCCGCTCGCGGGCGCGGGACATCCCGACGTAGAAGACGCGGCGCTCGTTGTCGGTGAGGACGGGCACGGGACTCGTCGACTTCGTGAACTCCTCGACGCCGTCGACGTCGGTCGGGTCGTCGATGGAGGCCGCCATCTGCTCGACGACCTTCTCCGTGAGGTCGGTAGCGACGAACACGTGGTCGGCCTCGCGGCCCTTCGCCGAGTGGATCGTGCCGACGCGGACGCGGGTCGGGTCAGTGCCCTGGTACTCGCCCTCGAAGTACGCGCCCATCGACTTGCGCTGGAAGCTCGTTACCTTCCGGACCATGTCGTCGGCGCTGGCGGTGTCGGGCATGAACGGGATGTACTCGTCGAGCGTGTCGGCCGCGATGTCGATGTCGGCGACATCGTCGGAGTCGGCCGCCTCCTCGCGGTCGTCGAGGAAGTCGTAGAACTCCTCGCGGTCGTGGGTCCCGAACGCCGACTCCTGGAGCATGTCCGCCAGCCGCCGCGCCTCCAGCCCGGTGACCGGGTCGCCGGCCTCGGCCTTCTCGATCGCGCTGACGTAGTCCTGGACGCGGTCGGTCCACATCCGCCCGTCGGTGAGCATCGTGAACGGGATGCCGTGGTCGATGAACTCGTCGATGAAGTCGAACATCTGGTACCGGGCGCGGAACAGGCACATCACGTCGCCCTCGTCGTCCTCGACGGTGTACCGGACGTTCCGGACGAGCTCGATCATCGACGGCGACTCGATCGCCTCGACGGAACCGCCCTCCGTGCGCGGGTGGAGGTCCTTCTCCTGCCGCTTGTCGATGTGGCGGATCTCGGCGTTGACGACGTTGAGGATCTCCGAGGGGAGCCGGTAGGAGTTCGGGAGGACCACGTCCTCGTCGACGTCGGTGTCGAGGAGGAGGTCGGGGTCGGCCCCCTGCCACGCGTAGACGACCTGGTCGTCGTCGCCGGCGATGAGCACCTTCTCCATGTGCGGGCGCCACTCCTCGAAGACGTTGTACTGGAGCGTCGTGATGTCTTGGAACTCGTCGATGATCAGGTAGTCGACGCTGGGGACGAGCGAGCGCTGCGCGACCCGTTCGAGCATGTCCGCGAAGCCGACGAGGTCGTTTTCCCCCTTGTACGTCCGCCACGCCCGGATCGTCTCGGGGATGTCGATCCGGTCGTCGTCGGAGGGCCACGTCGGCGTGTACTTGTTCCCCTGCTGGGCGTTGGGGTCCTCCTCGGGCGGGAGCCGGACCTCCTCGACATTCCACTGGAAGGGCACGTCGTACCAGTCGGCCACGTCGCGCTCGGTGCGCTGGAGCCACTGCGAGGTGGCGATGATCTTGTTGCCGATGGTCGTCGACCGCGCGGTCCGGCGACCGGCGCCGCCGTGCTGGTCCTCGAACTCGATGCCGTACTCCTCGCAGAACGCCTCCTTGTCGTCCTCGCCCACCACGTCGCCTCGCGAGAGGTCGAGCAGCTCGTACGCCTTCGCGTGCATCGTGCTCACGTTCCCTTGGAGGCTGCGCGGGGAGATGTCGAGCCGCTCGGCGAGCCGTTCGCGGATCTCGGCGGCGGCCGCGCGCGTGTACGAGACGACGAGCACGTCGCGCACGTCGGCGCCCTCCTCGTCGAGGATCTCCTCGACGCGGTCGAGGAGCGCGGTCGTCTTCCCGCTCCCGGGCCCCCCGAACAGCCGCGTCACCGTGGTATCAGTCATTATTACCTCCAGATTCCGGTTCTCCTTAAACGCCGTGGCTCGGTTGCCCTCGATGCGCGCGCCGGACCGCGGCGGCAGAGCGTCGCGTCATCGTCCGGTCGGTCCGTCAGCCGCTCCGCGTCGCGCGCGCTTCCCGCACGTCGGCGCCGTCGCGGACCAGGTCCTCGCAGGCCGGACAGACGCGGGGCCGATCGACCTCGTTCGGGGTGAAAACCCGAACGTAATCTGTCGTGACGAAGGAACCGCAGTTCTGACAGGTCGGCATGATAGTCACTATCGAGTAATTCCACATAATACTACCGGGGGGTATGACGGAAAGAAAATTCGCGGAACGCGGCGCGCGTCAGTTCGGCCGCCAGTCGCAGACCGAACACGTCGCGGTTCCTTCCTCGTGGAGCGCACCGCACTCGGGACACTGGAGCTTGTTATAGGATCGCTCCCAGCCTACGATCTCCGTCTCGTGGCCGCGGTCGGAGAGGAACTCGTCGAACACGTCGTCGTCCGAGCTGGGTGCACTACTAGACATGCGTGTCATCGTATGCCACACCAATATATATGTCTTTCTGCCGTTCTCGTCGCTGCGAATTACGCGGACAATCGATCAACAAGAGATACAAAAAGAGTCGAAACCAAACATCAGGGCAGACCGAACGCCGCGGGCGGAAGCGTAGCGTCGCTCACCACGGCTCGTTTTTGACTCCGAGCGCGTACGCGCCGACGTTCGTGACGACGTGGAGGACCGGAGTCATCACGAGGACGACGGCGAGGACGCCCGGCGTGAACGCAGCGAGCGCCCAGTCGGTGTCGACGAGGAAGACGAGCCCCAGCGCGCCGACGACGAAGTCCAGCTGGTCCAGACCGGGGAACGCGGCGCCGCGCTCGCGGCCCGAGCGACGCTTGAGGAACGAGGCGCCGATGTCGCCGCACATCGCGCCGAAGGCGAGCGCAAACGCCGCCGGGAGCGCGAACGTCGGCAGGTCGCTCCCGAGCGCCGCGCTCGCTGGGGCGGCGAGCGCGTTGAGCGCGAGCGCGAGCAGGACGCCGACAAGAGTGCCGACCGCGGTGCCGCGCCATGTCTTCCCGTCGCCGAGCAGCCGCGCCCCGCGCCACTCGCGGCCGCCGTCGATGGGGCGTCCGCCGCCGGCCAACACCGCGGCGTTGTTCGGGACGTACGCCGGGAGCATCGCCCAGAACGCGGTCGCGACGAGCGTACCGATCATGTCCCCACGGGCGGCGCGCGGCGTGTTATAAACCCCGGATCCGTCGCCGCCGGTCGCCGCACCGCACACGCGATTGCGGTCGTCGCCGCCGACTCGACAAAGGTAAAGTTCGCGCCGGCCGGAACGCTCAGTATGATCCCCCCAGTCGCTAGCCGGTTCGTCGCCGGCGAGAGCGTCCCGGCGGCCCTCGACCACGTCCGCGCCGCGAACGAGGACGGCGTCGCGGTCATTCTGAACCTGCTCGGCGAACACTACGACGACCCCGCGGACGCCCGCGCGGACACCGACGCCTACCTCGGGCTGCTCGACGACATCGCCGATAGCGGCCTCGACGCCTGCGTCTCGGTGAAGCCCTCGCAGATCGGGATGGACGTCTCGACCGACCTGTTTGAGGAGCACTACCGAGAGATCGTCGCTCGTGCCCACGAGGTCGACGCGTTCGTCTGGTGCGACATGGAGGACGCAGACACCACCGACGCCACCCTCGACGCCTTCGAGTCGATCGCCGCCGACTACCCGTGGAGCGTCGGGCAGTGCGTCCAGTCGAACCTCAGGCGCACCGCGGACGACCTCGACCGCCTGATCGACGTTCCGGGGAAGCTCCGGCTCGTGAAGGGGGCCTACGACGAGCCGTCCTCGATCGCGTACACCGACAAGGCTCGCGTCGACGAGGCGTACCGCGACGACCTGACGACGCTGTTCGAGCGGCGCGACCGGGGGATCGCGGTCGGCAGTCACGACCCCGAGATGATCTCGCTCGCCGACCGGCTCGCCCGCGACCGCGGCGCCGACTACGAGGTCCAGATGCTCATGGGGGTCCGCGAGGACGCCCAGCGCGACCTCGCCGCGCAGGGGGTCGACGTCCACCGGTACGCGCCCTACGGCGACAAGTGGCTCTCGTACTTCTACCGCCGCGTCCGCGAGCGCAAGGAGAACCTGACGTTCGCGGCGCGGGCGGTGCTGGGGCAGTAGTCGACGCGACGCCTCGCGACCTCGCCCGCGCCGCCGGCGCGTGGAAGCCCTCTTAAGGATTGCCGACACATACCGATCCGATAGATGTCCACGTGGAAACGCGACTTCGCCAGCGGGCTCATCGTGCTGGCGCCGCTCCTCGTCCTCCTGTTAGTCCTCCGCTGGATCTACCAGTACATCGCCTCGATCCCGCTCATCGAGGGGCTCCAGCCCGAGGTCATCCCGGCGCCGCTAGAGCCCGTCTCCCGCGTCGTCATCGCGTTCGCGGTGTTCGCGACCGTGGTGCTCGCGGTGGGGTACTTCATGCGGACGACGCTGGGTCGGCTGGCGGAGTCGGCGGTGGACGACGCGATCAACCGGATCCCGGCGCTCCGAGTCGTGTACAACGCCTCGAAGCTCGCGATCGAGACGGCGATCTCCGGCACCGACGAGCTACAGAGCCCGGTGTACATCGAGACGTGGCCCGGGATCCGGATGACCGCGTTCCGGACGGGGAAGAAGACCCGAGACGGAAAGATCGTCCTGTTCATGCCGACCGCCCCGAACATCACCACCGGCTTCGTTATCGAGGTCGAACCGGACCGGGTCGAGGAGACCGGTGAGACGGTCGAGGAGGGGATGACGCGGGTCCTCTCCGCCGGATTCGCCGAGTCCGCTCATCAGGTCCCCGTCCACGAGGAGGCGCCCACGGAGGGCGACGGCGACGGGACCCCGGGCGGCTTCGGACGCGTCCGGACGGACGGGACCCCGAGCGACGGCGAGGGGTCGGCGACCGACGGGAGCGGTTCGAGCGAGTAGCGGCTCGAGCGGCCGGCAGTTCGAGTGACTAGCGGCTCTTCGCGCGCGGCGATTTAAAAAGATCGAGAGAAAGCAGGCGAGGCGAGCTACAGGTAGGTGAACCACTCGTCGTGGTCGTCGGTCCGCCGCTCGACCAGGTCGAAGAACGCGTCCTGAAGCTCCTCGGTCACCGGGCCGCGGCTTCCCGAGCCGATCTCCGTGTCGTCGACCGAGCGGATCGGGGTGACCTCGGCCGCGGAGCCGGTGAAGAACAGTTCGTCGGCGGTGTACAGCTGTCCGCGGGAGATGACCGCCTCGTCGTGGACCTCGTAGCCGCGCTCCTCGGCGAGGGCGATCACGGTGTCGCGGGTGATCCCCTCGAGGATCGACTGCGCGGGGCCGGTGGTGTATATCTCGCCGTCGTTGACCATGAAGATGTTCTCGCCCGGTCCCTCCGCGACGTTCCCCTCCTTATTCAGGACGATGGCCTCGACGTAGCCGTTCCGGCGCGCCTCCTCGCCCGCCAGCATGGAGTTGACGTAGAGCCCGGTCGTCTTCACGTTCGTCGGCACCTGCGAGGAGGCGTGCTTCCGCCACGAGGAGACCATCACGTCGACCCCCTCCTCGAGGGCCTCCTCGCCGAGGTACGCCCCCCACGGCCACGCGGCGAGGACGAGGTCGGTCGGGCAGCCCTTCGGCGAGACGCCGAGCGAATCGTACCCGTAGTAGGCGATCGGCCGGACGTACGCGGAGTCGAGGTCCTGCCGATCGAGGAGTTCGAGGGTCGCCTCGGTGATCTCCTCGCGCGAGTGCTCGATGTCCATGTCGTACATCTTCGCCGAGTCGAACAGCCGGTCGAGGTGTTCCTCCCACCGGAAGATCGCCGGCCCCTGCTCGGTGTCGTAACAGCGGACGCCCTCGAACACGCCGCTCCCGTAGTGGAGCGCGTGGGTCAGAACGTGGGTCGTCGCGTCCTCCCAGTCGAGGAACTCCCCGTTCTTCCAGATCGTGTCGACGTCCATCTCGTCGAATCCCATACTCGGTAGTTGCGGCCGGCGGGCTTAAAACTGTGACAACCGGTCGGGGTTGTCGGGACGGACCGAGTTTCGATTCCTCTGACGGGACAACGACAACCACTTACAAAGCCCCAGCCGCTCGGCGAAACAGAGACGATCCCGATACGAACACCGCCAGAGCCCCAGCCGTGAGGGCGACGTACGCTCGCTGCGCGCTTCACTCGGTCGCTCACTGCGTTCACTCCTTCGTTCCAGTGCTTGCGTCGCCTACGTCGCCCTCACGGCTGCCCCTTTGAGTCCCACCCCGCACCGCTCCGTACAGCACCTCTCACCTCCCCAGCCTCGTCAGTCGCCCCCGCTTCGCTCCGGCGACTGACTCCCTCGCACGCGCTGACTCGCGGTCGCCGAGGGCGACCGCTCGCAGGCGCGCGCCGACAGTAGCGGCGGTCGATTATTTCAGCGCCTCGACGAGGGCCGCGCCCTCGACGTACGGGATGTCGCGGCGGGCCGCGTAGGCGGCGGCGTCCGCGGGCGAGAGCGCGTCGCCCGTCTCGTCGTCGAGCATCTCGCAGACCACGGCGGCGGGCGCGGCGCCCACCGCCTCGGCCATCGCGAGGCCGAGTTCGGTGTGACCGGTGCGCCCCGAGAGCCCGTCGCGGTCGCCGCGCAGGACGTGAACGTGACCCGGCGCGCGGAACTCCGCGGCGAAGTCCTCCGGGCCGTACCCGCCCGGGTCGCCGCGGACGCGGCCGGCCGCGTTCGCCACCTCGGCGATGGTCTTCGCGCGGTCCGCGTCGGTGATCCCGGTGAACGTCTCGCGGTGGTTCACGGGCAGCGAGAACGAGGAGCGGTCGTCGTAGTCCGGGTCGTCGTCGACCGCGGGGTGGTCGAGCGCGTCAGCGAGGAACGGCAGGTCGAACGCGTCGCCCACCGCGTCGCTCACGGCCACGCAGATCAGGCCGCCCGCGTCGTTACGCATGTGCGCGACCGCGGCCTCGTCGACCGCGCCCGCGGGGTAGACGATGTCTGTCTCCCCCTCGCGGTCCGCGAAGTCGTGGACGCAGACGGGGTCGCCGGCGCGGAAGGCGTCAAGCGCGCGCTCGACCGCGTCGGCGTCGTCCGCGGGCTCGGTCCCCTCGGTGGCGTCGGCCGATTCCGCTCCACCCGCGCTCGCCTCCGGGTCGGCGTCGACGTCGGCGCGCATCAGGCGACCTCCGTCTCGGCCGCGACCGATCCGGGCTCGTCGGCCCGGCTCGTCGGCTCGACGCGGACCTCCACCGCGTCGCCGTCGGCGAGGTCGAGCGCGTCGCGCAGCCGGTCCGGCGCGATCAGTTCGAGCTGGTCGTCGTCGTGGTGGGTCCGATCGGGGACGATGGCGTGGACCTCCTCGTAGCGCTCGTCGCCCGCGACGAGGGTGACCCCGTAGCAGGTGGCCGCGCCGTAGGTGCGCTCCTCGCTCTCCCACGCGTCGATGGGCACGGCGTCGATACCGGCCATCTCGCCGCGTCGGCGGACGCTCTCCTCGGTGAGGTCGACGTTGAGCGTGCCCGGGAACGGGTCGTAGCCGAGGCGCTCGCGGAACTGCTCGGCGTAGCCCGAGAGCGTGATGTAGTGGCGCCCCTCGCCCATCCCGCCGGTGACCGACCCACGGAGCGAGAGTCCGACGTCCGACTCGAACAGCCGGCGGTAGTCGGCGTACTCCGCGCGGAGCGCGGCTTCGCCCGCGTCCGTCACGCGGACCCACTGCCCGTCACTGACCACGTCGCGCTCGACGTAACCCGCGGATTCGAGGGTCTGGAGGCGCCGAGAGGCGGTCTGCGTTGAGGCGTCGAGCCGGTCACCGAGCGCCGCACACGACACCTTCGTCTCGGAGAGCCCGCCGACCAGCCCGACGTGTTTGAGGGCCGCGAGCGCGGCCGAGTCCACGTCGGTGTCCGCGTCGGTCGCCGTCGCGTCTGACATACCTTACAGTCGGTCGTCCGCGGGCAAAAGAGTAACGAATGTGGTACGCATCTCAAAAACGTTATGTGGTCGTAGAGCCGACCAAGAACCGCAGGATCAAACAGTTCGCCCGCTGGACATGTAACCCCGTCGGTGCCGGCCGGCTTCGCGATGTTTCGGTTCCTCGACCGAACCGATTCGGCCGCCGGATGCGAGCGACTCCCGCACGGGTCGTCGAAAGGTAAGGTACAAATACGAACGGCGATTGTTTCGTCGTGAGGGCTCGTAGATCAGTGGCAGATCGCTTCCTTCGCAAGGAAGAGGCCCGGGGTTCAAATCCCCGCGAGTCCATGTTTTCCGCCGCGAGCAAGGTCGTGAGCGGCGCAACCCGCGCAGCTCGCGCGGTCCCGTTCGTTGATCCTCACGAGACCCCTGTGAGCCCACTCGACTCCCGTTTCGGTCGTTCCGACCCGGTTCGCACGCTGGATCTCTCCCGTTGGAAGCGATTAAATACCCTCGGCGAATCCGTCGGCGTATGAGCGTCTCTGAGATACTCGAGGGAACCAACCTCACGCACCGTCAGATGGGGGTAATCATGGTCGGGTGGATCCTGTTGGTCTCGGTGATCGCCGTCGGTCTGCTCCTGTACACGTCGACGCTATAACCGGCTTCCCGACCGGTCCGGCGGGCGCGGCCCGAGTGCGAGGCGCTTTCTGCGTCCCGTCAGACCTCTCGGAACAGCGTTCGTCGTCGTCGTCCGCCTCGGGACGCCGCCGACGCCCCGCACTCTCGGCAACCGCGGCGGGTACCCCCGAGGTTATGAACGGACCCGCCGAACCCGCGACTCACATGGACGCCGCCGAGCGACGGATAGTCGGATTCACCGCGGGATCGCACGGGCTCGTCCACACATACGAGCTGTCGATCCCCATCCTGTTGACGGTGTGGGTGGGTGAGTTCTCGACGACGGCGGCCGCGCTCGGCGTCGTCGTCACGCTCGGCTACGGGCTGTTCGGGGTCGGTGCGCTGCCGGGCGGTATCCTGGTCGACCGTTTCGGGTCGAAGCCGCTCATCCTCGCCTGCCTCGCCGGGATGGCGGGCTCGTTCCTCGCCGTGAGCCTCGCGCCGACGCTCCCCGTCCTCGCCGTGGCCGTCGCGATATGGGGACTCACTGCGAGCGTCTATCACCCCGCGGGGCTGTCGCTGCTCTCGACCTCGGTCGACCAGCGCGGGACCGCGCTCGGCTACCACGGGATCGGCGGGAACCTCGGGATCGCGCTCGGTCCGCTGGCGACCGCGCTGCTGCTCTTGGCGTTCGACTGGCGGCTCGTCACGGCCGCGCTCGCGCTCCCCGCGGTCGCCGTCGCCGCGTACGGCGTCACCGTCGACGTGGACGCGGCGCTCTCGTCCGCGGACCCCGAGCCGGGAGCGTCGGCCGCCGACGGGGGTCCGAACGGGGACTCGACCGGCGGCGCGAGCGGCGATGTCTCGCTGTCGTCGGTCGCGACGGACACTCGGATCCTGATCGCCGGGGGGTTCCTGCTCGTGTTCGCGTTCGTCACGTTCAGCGGGCTCTACTACCGGACGTTCCTCACGTTCCTGCCGGACCTCCTCGGCGACGTGCTCGGCGGGCTCGTCGACCTCCAGTTGGTCGACCCGGAGAGCCCGTACGCCGATCAGTTCGACGCGGGACGGTACCTCTACGTGGCGGTCCTCACGGTCGGCGTGTTCGGCCAGTTCCTCGGCGGTCGGATCGCTGACCGCGTGCCACCGGAGCGCGGGCTGACGGCGCTGATGGGTGTTCTGTCCGCGCTCGCGCTGCTCTTCATCCCCGCGACGGGGACGATCGCCACGTTCGTCGCGGTGTCGCTCGCGCTCGGCGTCGCGCTGTTCACCGTCCAGCCGCTCTCGCAGGCGACGGTGGCGGCATACTCGCCCAGCGAGGCGCGCGGCCTCTCGTTCGGCTACACGTACGTCGGGATCTTCGGGATCGGCGCGCTCGGGTCGACGCTGGCCGGAACGATACTCACCCGGGCCGGCCCGTCGGAGTTGTTCATCGTGCTGGCGATCATCGCGGCGCTCGGCGCGGTGTCAGCGACGGCGGTGTCACGCTTTGCGACGCGACGGGACTGATCCGGGGCGCCGCCGGTCAGTCCGCGCCCCCGTCGCGGTCGCCTTCGTCCTCGGCTGAGTCGTCGTCGCGCGCTCGTTCGCCGGAATCGTCGTGATCGTCCGCCCCGTGGCCGTTCGCTTCCCCTCTTCCGTCGTCCGCCTCGCCCTCCCCGTGGTCGCCCGCTCCTGCCGCTTCGTCGTCCGCCTCGTACTCCTCGTGATCGCCTCTTTCCCCTCCGTCGTCCGCATCTCCGTCGTGCTCTCCCTCCGACTGGACGTCGATCGTGACGGGCCCGCTGTCGGTCTCGGTCGCGTCCGGATCGGCCTCCGTCGTCTCGCGTCCGGCTTCGTCGCGCTCGAACGGCTCGTCCTCCGCCGACTCCATCTCGCTCAGTGCGTAGCCGACGGCGTAGCCCGTCGACCCGCCCAGCAGCGCGCCGATGCCGGCGCCGACGGGGCCACCCCGAGCGCCGAGGACCGCCCCGGTGAAGCCGCCGACCGTCGCCGCGCGCTCCGCGTCGCGCTCGGGATCGCCGGTCGGTTCGAGCGGGTCCCCTTCGTGCCGGTCCGCGCTGTCGTGGTCGTGTGCGCCCATACCACGCTTTGCGGCCGCACAGGTCTATATCTCTCGCCGCTCAGGCGGTGTGTTTCGCTTCCTCTGAATCCTCGACGATCTCGACGCCGCGGTTGTTGACCGCGTAGGGGTCGAGCCCCTGTTCTTGGAGGAACTGCTTGTACAGCCGCTCTGCGGTCTCGCCGTCCTTTTGCTTGTCGCTGGCGTGGTCGCAGAGTTCGACGAGGGTCTCGGGCACGTCGTTCTCGTGGACGATCCAGTGGTTGATCGTGTCCGACAGGCGGCGGATCGGCGAGGTGAAGTGGCCGTAGATGTCGAAGTTGAGCGCGTGGTGGCCACCGAACGGGTCGTTCATGTACTTCGCGCGCGGCATCACCTTCAGCACGGCGCGCTGGATCTTGTTGAGCTGGCGCTCGGGCGACTCCTCCAAGGCGGCGTTGACCGCCTTCCGGGGGTCGTCGCCCCACGCCTCGCCCGGGATGGAGACGCCGTCGAGCTCCTGGATCTCTTTGAGCGCCTCGTTCCACTGGTCGGGGGTCGGCTGCGGGTGGACGCGGTACATCGCCTCGACGCCGCGGTCCCACATCAGCGTGTGCGTCACCGCCTTGTTCGCCTTCAGCATCGACTCCTCGATGATGGTGTGCGCGCGGTCGCGCCGGGGATTTAAGACGAGCGAGCCGTCCGCCTTGCGCTGCTCGTGCATGCGGTCGGCGAGCTCGAAGGCGAGCGCGTTCTCCTCGCCGAGGGGGAGCGAGGGGTCCTCCAGCCGGTTCTCGCACTCCTTGTAGGTGAGTCGCTCGTCGGAGTTAATGACGGACTTGTAGATGTCGATGTCCTCGAAGGATAGCGTCTCGTCGTCGATCTCCATCTCGACGGTGTGCGCGAGTCGGTCCTCGTTCGGGACGAGCGAGCAGACCGTCTCGGCCAGCACCGGCGGAAGCATGTGGATCGTGTAGTCGGGCATGTAGACGGTGTTGGCGCGCTCGACCGCCTCCTCCCACATCGCGGTGTCCGGGGTGACGTAGTGGGTGACGTCGGCGATGTGGACCCACAGCCGGTAGGCGCCCTCCTCGCGTTTAATCGAAATCGCGTCGTCGAAGTCCTGCGCGTCGACCGGGTCCGTGGTCCACGTGGTGAGGTCGCGGAGGTCCTCGCGCTCGTCGATCTCGGCCTCGATTTCCTCGTAGACGCCCTCGGTCCGCGCCTCCGCCTCGCGGAGGACCTCGCTCGGGAACTCGTCGCGGATCTCGAACTCCTCGAACAACTCCTCGCGCTTCTCCGCGAGTCGGTCCGCGAGCTCCGGCGTGATCGTCACGGGGCCCTGGTCCTCGGCGGACCCGGGCTTCGGCTCGTCGTCTGACATACCTCCACCAACGCGGGTCCGTTAGAAAGGCCTGTCGGGCGGGCTGACGGGGACTCGATCCGGCGACGGGGCTACCGGTCTCGGTCGCGGTCGCGGTCGGAGCGCCGCCTATCCGACTGGCCGCGGTCCGAGCGCGCACCCGATCTGTCCTCGTCGGTGCGGTCAACGTCGCCGCCCGCCACCGCCTCGACGTAGCGGTCGAGGAACTCCTCGTCGGTGAGTCCGTCCGCCTCGATGGAGCGTAGTAGCGATTCGAGCCCGTCGCGAGGCTGGTGACAGATTTCGTCGTCGCAGTCGGCACAGAGGTACTCGAACTCCTTGTCGCGCCGGCTCCAGCGGTCGCCCTCCTTGTCGTACTCGCGGGCGTCCTCCCGCAGCACCGAGTCCCCGCACGCGATACAGACGACCGTTCGCCGGTCCCGACTTCCCCGGGAGCCCCACATACCGCGCATCTCGTTCCCGCCCCACTTAGCGTTTGGTGCGCGGCCGACGCGCGTTCGACGTGATTTCGGGCCAGTCGTCGGGCGGGGTTTCGGGTCGGTCCGACGGACCCGACCGCAACGAGCGGTGTCCACGCCCGGCCGCGGCGACGAGAGGTGTACACATATTACCGTGGGCGCGCTGGCCCTTGTATGACGATCACCGAGTCCGACCTCCCGGGGGTCGGGAAGAAGTTCGAGATCGAGTTAGGCGGCGGCGAGGAGATGATCGTCGTCATCCACAACACCGGGAAACGCGAGGTGTTCCGGCGGAGCGACCCCGACGCCGACTCCGAGAAGGCGTTTGAGTTCTCCGACGACCTCGCGCGGACGATCGGCTCGATCATCGAGGGGGCGTACTTCCAGCCGGTCGAACCGGAGACGCAGGAGACGACCCTGCCGGGCGGCATCCTCTTGGAGTGGTACGAGCTTCCCCCCGGATCGCCGCTCGTCGGCGAGACGCTGGAGAGCGCCGACATCGGTAACCGGACCGGGCTCGCGGTCGTCGCGATCCAGCGCGACGACGAGGTGATCGACAGCCCGGACGCCGGGACCACCCTCGGCGAGGGCGACACCCTGATCGGGGTCGGCACGCCCGAGAACTGCGCGGCGTTCGAAGAGATCCTCACGGGATGAGCGGTCGATTCGGCGCGTCGGATCTCGACGCCCCGGATGCCGTGTCGGCCGCGGTCGCGTCCGGCACCGCGGTCGTTGTCGCCGGCGGTGGTCGGTAGTGGCGCTGCTCGACGTCGGCGTCATGTTCGTCGCGGTCGCGGTCGCCGGCGCGCTCGCGAACCGCCTCGGACAGTCCGTGATCCCCGCGTATATCCTCGTCGGGATGCTGCTCGGCGAGTTCGTCCTCGGCCGGCTCTCGCTCCCCGCCGTCGGAACCGTCCACGTCCCCGAGACGGAGTTCATCTCGCTCGGCGCGGAGCTGGGGATCGTCTTCCTGCTGTTCTTTCTCGGGCTGGAGTTCAACCTCGACCGGCTGTTCGCTCGGGGGCGTCAGATCGGGACCGCGGGAACGATCGACCTAGCGAACTTCGGGGTCGGGCTCGTCCTCGGCTGGCTCGTCTTCGGCGCGTTCCTCCCGGCGTTCCTGGTCGCGGGCATCGTCTACATCTCCTCGTCGGCGGTGATCACGAAGTCGCTCATCGACCTCGGCTGGATCGCCAACGACGAGGCGGAGCCGCTGCTCGGCACCCTGGTGTACGAGGACCTGTTCATCGCGGTGTACCTCTCGGTCGCGTCCGCCTTGGTTCTCGGCGGCGGCGATGTCGCGACCGCCGCGGTCGACGTGGGGATCGCGCTCGCGTTCATCGCCGGGCTGCTCGGGGTTGTCCGGTTCGGCGGTCCGCTGTTCGAGCGGCTGGTCGCGACCGACAACCGGGAGTTCGTGGCGCTGCGCGCCGTGGCCGCGGTCGTGTTCGTCGCCGGCGCGGCGCTCGCGCTCGGCGTCAGCGAAGCGGTCGCGGCGTTCTTCGTCGGGATGGCGTTCTCCGCGACGGAGCGGGTCCACACGGTCGAGACGGTCCTCGAACCGGTCCGGGACGTGTTCGCCGCGGTGTTCTTCTTCTGGATCGGGCTCGTCACGGACCCCGCCCTGTTCGCCGATGTCGCGGCGCTCGTCGCGCTCGCCGTCGTCGTGACCGCGCCGTCGAAGCTCGTCACCGGCTACCTCGCGGGGCGCGCGTTCGACCTCGACGTCCGCCGGTCGACGCGGGTGGGACTCGGGATGACCACCCGCGGCGAGTTCTCGCTGATCATCGCGACGGTCGCGGTCACCGGCGCGAACGCGGGGACGTTTGACCCGGCGCTCGCGGGGACGATCAACGCGTTCGCGGTCGGCTACGTCCTCGTGATGGCGGTGCTGGGCACGACGCTGATGAGCTACTCCGCGCCGTTCGAGTCGATCGCGACCGCGTGGCTGGACCGCGACGGAGCGGACGGCAGTGGGGTGAGTGGATAGGATTTCGGCGCAGCGGGCGTTTATTTATAAACAGTCGGCTCTGTTGAAACACTGTTCTTCAGATACGTTTTCGCCTGAAACAGCCGATCGCTGAAGAGTGCGAACGTATCGGCTATTCTCCGCTACGGCTGCGCTCGTGGACGTAGCTGAAAATCAGGCTGAGTGGGACGGCTATCCAGATCGTCCACACAACCACTGTCAAGACGGTAAGGGGGTACAGCTCGAAGAACGCTCCGAGGAACTCGGTGAGCGAGGTCGGCGGGTCGGCCCCCACGTACGGGTTCAAAACCTCGTAGCCGTACACCGGAGCCAGTAGCAACCACACGGCAGTCCCGGCGAGGTAGTTCCCGACGACCGTGACCAGCGCTGCGACGGCCCTGTAGTACGGGACACTTGACGACAGGAAGCGCCACGTGAGCGCCCCGACCACGAATCCCGTGGCGAGGTACACCGGGATCGCAGACAGAACCACCCCTGCGGAAGCCGCCGTACCCGAAACCAGCGTACTCACCGGAGCAAACACGATTCCACCGGCGAGGACACCGGCCGCCATACTGTAGCCGGCCCCCACGTCTTGTCGGTCTCCGAGCGGCAACCGTGACGGTCCGTATCGACCGTACAGCCGCACAACTCGGTCCAGCCTGACTACCATGACACTTACCCCCTGATAAATCGTATCTGAACGTACTTCGTTCCGCCGGCTGGACAGTGGCTCGCTGTCCATCTCCTTATCTGGGGCAGCCTCGACTCCGGGATAGACCAGATACACAGGTCGAACAGTCTACTCGCCGAATAATCGAAGACAGCTCAGTCGACATATTTCTACTCTGTACTGAGCGAGACCGGGCGAGTATATGTTATCTGTCGAGGATTTCAACAGAGCCAAGTAGCCGATTTCAAACCGGTGGCGAACACCTCCAAAGCCCCAGCCGCTTACTTATAAACAGTCGATTGCTGATCGACCGATGACACCGCCAAAGTTCCGGTCGCTCGTTTATAAATAACTGACTGTGGATCGACGGCGAACACTTCTAAAGCCCCGGTCGTGAGGGCGGCGTACGCTCGCTGCGCTCCTCACTCGGTCGCTCACTTCGTTCGCTCCCTCGTTTCGGTGCTTACGTCGCCTACGCCGCCCTCACAACTGCCCCTTTGAGTCCCAGCCCGACCGCAACCGCCCCGCACCTCACGCCTCCCCAGCCTCGTCGGCCTCCCTCTGGTCGGCCGACTCCCTCGCGCGTGCTGGCTCGCGGCCTATCGGCCGCTCGCAGGCGCGCGCCGACCGCCAATGTATAGGCGTCCCTCCCCGTCTCAGCTGCTGTTTATAAATAGGTCCGGCGCGCTCGACGCCTACTCGGTCGCGACCGGGCCGCGGCCGACGACGTCCTCGACCGCCTGGACGAAGTCGCTCCGGCTCTCGAAGAGGGGGACCTCGCTCTCCGCGAGCACGTCGTCGAGTTCTCGGGGGCCGTCCGGCGTCCGGAGTTCGGCGTCGCCCTCCTGTTCGCGGACGTCGCTGCGCGTCGCGGGCCAGGTGAGCCGCGACGCCACGCGGGCGACCGGCCAGCCGGCCACGTCCGGCCCCGCGCCGAGTTCGACGGCCGGCCACGCTCCCGCCTCCCCCGCTTCCTCAGCCTCCGTTTCGCTCCTGCCCAGGCGCTCCGGTCGGCACATCCCTCTTGTTTCGATCCCCGCCCGGCCCCGCGGGGCGCGCCCCGC
>NZ_NEWJ01000055.1:0-17227 GCF_002135045.1 Halorubrum sp. SD683 | reverse complement strand
GTCTTGGTCCTCCTCGCTCGCGCGCTGGAGGAACCGCTCCGTGTCGGGGTGCCAGCGCGCGTCGAGCCCGGAGAGCGCGGTGTCAGCGGCGTCGGCCGCGTCGGCCCGGAGTGCCTCGTCGACCGGCGCGCGCGCCACCGCGGCGAACGCCCGGAGGTACTCGGCGCCGGTGTGGGTGAACCGGCCGAGCGCGTTCTCCCAGCAGTTCTGACAGCGGCGGGGGAGCCCGTCGTCCTCGGTCGTCTCGAAGAGGAAGTCGACGGCGTCGGCGATCGTCTCGTCGATCCGGTCGCGCCACTCTTCGGGGAGGTCGGCCTCGCGGCGGAGGGTCGCGAGGAACGCGACGACCGTGGCGGGCTGGTCGAGCTGATCGTTCGGGCCGGGGGTCGCGTTCGCGCCCTCGATCCGGGCGTTCGCCCAGCCGGGGGCCACCTTCCCGGAGTCGGCCCACACGCGGTGGGGCCACGAGCCGTCGGCGTCCTGCGTCCGACAGAAGAAGCTCGCGGCCGCGAGCAGCTCCTCGTCGGCGTCGAGGCCGAGCTCCTCGCTCGCGTCGAGTAGCGCGGTCGAGACGGTCGCCTCGTCGCGGAACCACGTGTAGCCGTAGCCGCCGGAGGTGGAGTAAAACGGGTCGAACTCGGGGGCGGCGATCCGGCCCCCGGACTCCGCGGTGAGCAGGTCGAGCGCGCGGAGGTCGCTCGCGATCACCGACCGTCGCGGGGCGTCGGCGGGCACGTCCGGTCCGCGCCCGTCCGCGGCCTCGCGGAGGTCGTCCGCGTCGGGGTACGCGGTGGCGATGTTCGAGACCGTCTCGATGCGGCGCTGGCGGTCGACCCCGTCGGTGAGCGCGTCCTTCGCGTCGTCGCCGGTGTCGCGGGCGGCCCGGCGGTCGACGACCGCTCGCCCGGCGAGCGTGACGCGCTCCGTGCGGCCGTCGCGCTCGAAGGGGGCGCGGACGACCACGTCGGGAGTGAGCCGCGAGTCCTCTCGTCGGTCGATCTCGCCGCGGTGCGGGAAGCCGTCGTCGGCCTCGCCGAGCAGCTCCGGAATCGTCCGCAGGCGCTGGCCGTGGGCGTTCGAGAGCCCGGTCGAGGCGGTGAGGAAGTCGTGCTCGGTGCGGTGGTACACCTCGACGACGCCGCCGTCCTCGGGGCCGGCCCCGTCGTGGACCATGTTACCGACGCGGCCCTCGACCATGTCCGGCGAGAACGCGTAGGCGGCGACGATCTCGGCGTCGGCGGGCGGTGATCCCCGGAGTTCGACGTGCGTGAGGTGCGTGTCGCTCACGACGAGGTCGAACTGGTGGATGGTGTAGCGGCCGGCGTCGTACTCCGTCTCGACGAGCGGCGTGTCGCCGTCGTAGTGCTGGCGGGTCGTCTCGAGGTCGTCGAACCAGCGGACCCCGCGCCCGGCGGTGATCCCCATCCGCAGGCGGTCGGCCCCGCCGACCTCGGAGAGGGAGTACGAACAGTCGTGGACGGTCCCGTCCGGTCCGACGTGGACCAGTCGGCCGTCGTCGCCGGTGAACGCGCCGGCGGTCATCGAGTGTTCCGCCGGGTAGCGCTCCCCGCGCCGACGTTCGTGCTCCGTAAGGGCGGTACGCAGTCGCATACCCGCTCTGCGACTGCCGGAGTAAAAGCCTTGACGACCGCGGCCGGTATCCGAACGGACGCTGCGCGACGCAGATCTCACCGAAACAAGAGCAACACCGAAGGCCCCGGGCGTTAATTGGCGTCACATGCACCACCCCGGACCCCCGCGCTTCCTCGCGACCGGCGAGCAGACCGAACTGGCTCCGCGAGACCCGAACCCCGACGCGACGTACGCCTGGCGCGTCGCCGACGCCCCGCCCGGCAGCGAGGCGACTGTCGGCGACGACGCCGTAACGGCGTTCACGCCCGACGTTCCGGGCCGTTACCTGCTCGGGCTCGACGCGCCGGACGGCGACCACCTGCTCACGGTCCGCGCGTTCCCCGCGAGCTACGAGGGCGTCGACGTCGCCGGCGGCAGCGGGACCGCGATACGGGACCGCGACGCGGACGACGCGCCGGTGGACTACGCCGCGCGGGAGCGGCACGAGGGCGTGGGTCGGCCGCGGGTCAGGGTGGACGCGGGCGTCGCGTTCGGCGGCGACGCCGAGTCGACCGGCGGCGAGACCGGAGGGGAGGAGACGCGCGCGGGCGCCGGAGAGGCGGTGTTCACCGCGACGCCGACGCCGAACGCGGAGTCCGCGTTCGACGCCGACGACCTCTCGGTGACCTTCGTCGTCGACGACCGGGACGTCGAGACCGCGGTGGCCGACGGCCGCACGAGCCCGCGAGACGCGCTCCGGGTGAGCGACGGCGGCCGCGAACTCCGCGTCCCCCTCGACGCGGTTCCTGACCGCCTCCGCGTTCACGCCGTCGCGGTCGCGCGGGACTCGGGAGAGGATCCGCGCGTGAGCGTCGCCGACGCGGCCGCGGTCGAGCGCGCCGGGGACGGTCCGCCGGGAGCGACCGACGCCGGCGGCGAGGCCGTGCTGACCCCTGACGCGCCCGACTTCGAGACGCTCCGACTCAACGACCCGCCGGCGTGGACTCGCAGCGCCTCCGTCTACGAGGTGTTCGTCCGCACCTTCGCGGACGCCGACGAGGGCGCGGCGTTCGACGCCATCGCGGAGCGGATCCCCCGGATCGCGGAGCTCGGCGCCGACACGCTCTGGCTCACGCCGGTCCTCGGGCACGACGGGAAGCCACACGGCTACAACATCGTCGACTTCTTCGACACCGCCGACGACCTCGGCGAGCGCGAGGACTTCGAAGCGCTCGTCGAGACGGCCCACGACCACGGGATGCGCGTGCTGTTCGACTTCGTCGCCAACCACACGGCCCGCGACCACGAGTGGTTCCGCGACGCCTACCAGAATCCGGAGTCGCCGTACCGCGACCGCTACGAGTGGCAGGAGTCCGGCGAGCCGGGGACCTACTTCGACTGGGAGCTTATCGCGAACCTGAACCACGCGAACCTCGACGTGCGGCGGTTCCTCCTCGACGTGATCGACGAGTGGGCCCCGCTGGTCGACGGGTTCCGCTGCGACATGGCGTGGGCGGTCCCGGACTCGTTCTGGCGCGAACTCCGCGACCGCGTGAAGGACATCGACCGCGAGTTCCTCCTGATGGACGAGACGATCCCGTACATCCCCGGCTTCCACGAGGGGATGTTCGACGTCCACTTCGACGCGACGCTGTACTTCCAGCTCCGCCAGGTCGGTCGCGGCGCGGAACCCGCTTCGAGCGTCCTCGACGCGGTCGACCAGCGCGCGGAGATCGGGTTCCCGGACCACGCCGAGTTCCTCCAGTACATCGAGAACCACGACGAGACGCGCTACCGCGTCGAGTGCGGCGATGCCGCCGCGGCGGCCGCGGGCGCGGCGATCATGACGCTGCCCGGCGTCCCAATGGTGTACGCCGGCCAGGAGATCGGTCAGCGCGGCCGGCGCGACGCGATCGCGTGGGACCACGCGCGCGAGGAGGTCCGCGACCGCTACGAGCGACTGCTCGCGACCCGACGGGACCACCCGGCGCTCGGGCCGGAGGGCGACGTGTCGCGCGTCGGCTACCACGTCGCGAGCGGCGACCTCTCCGAGCGGCCGATCGTCGCGAGCGGCGACGTCCACCCGGACGACGTGGTCGCGTTCCGCCGGCACGACGGCGACGAGGACCTGATCGTCGTTCTCAACTTCGCGCCCGCGGACGCGAGCGTCGCGATCGATGTCGCTCACGGCGAGCGCGACCTGGTCACGGGCGAGCGGTGCGTGGTCGAAGACGGCGAGGGCACCGAGCGGGTCCGCGTCGACGACGTGGCGGTGGTGCCGGTCGCAGAGCAGTGAACGGCGGGCCGGAGAGTGGCCGTCCGGTCGCGGACGAGTGAGCGGCCAGTCGTGACAATCTCCGCCGCCGCGACGCGATCCCCGGACGCAACGTTTGAAGTCAGTGGGGGGCGCAGGGTGGCCTATGCGATTCGACCGCTCCGACGGCGTCTTCTGTCACGTCACCTCGCTACCGGGGGCGTACGGGATCGGCGACCTCGGCGAGGGCGCGCGCGACTTCCTCTCGTTCCTCGGCGACGCCGACGTCGACCACTGGCAGATCTGTCCGATCGGGCCGACGCTCTCCGTGGCCGGGGAGTCGCCGTACCAGTCGCCGTCCGCGTTCGCCGGCAACCCGCTGTTCGTCGACCCCGAGGGGCTCGTCGACGACGGCTGGCTCGACGAGGGGGACCTGCGGCCGGTCCCCGACTTCCCGACCGACCGCGTCGACTACGACGCGGTCCGCGAGTACAAGCTCCCGCTGTTGCGGACCGCGTTCGAGCAGTTCGAGGAGCGGGCGACCGAGGAGGACCGCGCCGCGCTGGGCGCGTTCCGCGAGCGCGAGCCGTGGCTGGCCGACTACGCGCTGTTCAGGGCGCTCTCCGACGCCCGCCCTGAGGACGTGTGGACGGAGTGGCCCGCGCCGCTGCGCACGCGAGACCCGGACGCGCTGGCCGAGGCGCGCGAGGAACACGCCGCGGAGGTCCGGTTCCGCGCGTTCGTCCAGTGGACGTTCGACCGCCAGTGGCACGACCTGCGCGCGGTCGCCGCCGATGAGGGCGTATCGATCGTCGGCGACGTGCCCATCTACGTCGCGCTCGACTCCGCCGACGTGTGGGCGAGCCCGGAGGCGTTCCGGCTCGACGAGGGGAACCGTCCGACTGCGGTCGCGGGCGTGCCGCCGAACGCCGGCGATTCCGGCCAACGGTGGGGGAACCCGCTGTACGACTGGGAGCGGCTCGCCGAGTCGGGGTACGACTGGTGGCTCGACCGGTTCCGTCGGCTGTTCGACCTCGCGGACGTGGCGCGGCTCGACCACTTCCTCGGCTTCGTGAAGTACTGGGCGATCCCCGCCGATAGCGACGACCCCGCGGACGGCGAGTGGCGCGACGGGCCGGGCCGCGACCTGTTCGAGGCCGTCGAGCGCGAGCTCGGCGCGGCCCCGTTCATCGCCGAGGACCTCGGCTTCGAGGACCCGGCGATGGACGAGCTGATGGCCGAGTTCGGCTTCCCGGGGATGCGCGTCCCGCAGTACGCCGACTGGTGCGCGGAGGGGAACGAGTACCAGCCGATACACTACGGCGAGGGGGTCGTCGGCTACACCTCGACGCACGACACCGACACGTGGGCCGGCTACTTCGAGGACCTCCCCGCCGAGCAGCGCGACTGCTTCCGGTACAACGTCGGGAGCGACCCCGACGAGCCGTCCGAGTGGGCGATCATCGACGAGGTGTGGGGTTCGGACGCGATCCTCGCCGTGGCGACGATTCAGGACCTGCTCGGGCTCGGCAGCGAGTCCCGGTTCAACGAGCCCGGGACGCTGGACGGCAACTGGGAGTGGCGCGTCGCCCGCGACGACCTCGACGACGCGATCGCGGACCGGCTGTGGGAGCTGGCCGGGAAGCACGTGCGCTAGCGCCGTGACGGGCGCCCTCCCCGACTCGTCACTCGTCCACGTCCTCGTGATCGCCGCGGCGACCGCGTTCATCTGGCTCGGGAGCGGCTGGTTGGAGGAGGCCGCCGAGACGCTGTCCGGGTACTACGGGCTCCCGGAGGTGGTTCAAGGGTCGATCGTCGTCGCGGTCGGATCGAGCTTCCCGGAGCTCGTGAGCGTGCTGGTCACCGCTCTCACCGGCGTCTTCGACATGGGCGTGGGCGCGCTCGTCGGGTCGGCCATCTTCAACGTTCTCGTGATTCCCGCGGCCGCCGGACTCGGAGGCGAGGACGAGCTGGAAGCCAACCGGGCGATCGTGTACAAGGAGGCGCAGTTCTACATGCTGGCGGTCTCCGCGCTGGTCGTGACGTTCGCGCTCGCGGTCATCTACTTCCCGGTGTCGACGGACCCGATCGTCGGGACGTTGCCGCGCTCGCTCGCGGTCATCCCGCTCGCGCTGTACGGTCTCTACCTCTTCATCCAGTATCAGGACGTCGACGACGCGGCGATAGACCGCGTCCGTGAGGGGATCGACATTCGGCGCGAGTGGGCGAAGCTCGGCGGCGGGCTCGCGGTCATCGTCGTCACCGTCGAGCGGCTCGTGGCGTCGGTGGAGTCGCTCGGCGTCACTTTCGGAGTCCCGGAGTTCCTCGCCGGCGTCACGGTCGTCGCGGCAGCGACGAGCCTCCCGGACACGCTGGTCAGCGTCCGGACGGCGCGCGAGAACCGGGGGACGACGAGCCTCGGAAACGTCCTCGGATCGAACACGTTCGACCTGCTCGTCGCTATCCCGCTCGGCGTGCTGATCGTCGGCGAGGTCGCCGTCAACTTCTCGACGGCGGTGCCGATGCTCGGCGTGTTGACGGTCGCGACCGTCCTGCTGTTCGTGACGCTCCGGACGAGCCTCGCGCTCAACGAGCGCGAGTCGTACGCGCTGCTCGCGGCCTACGGGCTGTTCGTCGCGTGGGTCGTCACCGAGAGCGTCGGCGTGACGAGCGTGCTCAAGGGCGTGTGAGTCCTCCGGCGGGATCGGCGCCGGGAACCACTCGTCGGCGCCGGTGCGCGAGACGGCGGCTCAGTAGGAGTCCCGCCCGATGATGAGGTACAGCAGGATCCCGAGCAGCGGCGCGAAGAACACGACGAGCGCCCACAGGATCGGCGGGTGCTCGCTGCGGCTCTGCGCGTCAGAGTACGTCCACACGATCATCGCGAGGTGGACGACGAGGAACCCGAGACTGACTAAGAGGGCGATACCGGCCGCCGCGCCTTGGAGGAGCAACGGGGACATGTCGGCTGACACCACAACGCCGCGCGCAAAGTGTCTTCGGGATCAGAAGGCGCTCCCGGCGAAACGGCTATGAGTGACGGATGTGAACGGTACGCATGGTTGGTGTCGTGCGCGCAGCGGGTGCCACGACCGAGCTCTGCTGCGGCCTCGCGCTGCTCGCGCTGTCGCGGACCGACACCGAGGGGGTTCCGGCGGCACCGTTCGCGACCGGCTTCGCGGTCGGCTACCTCTACCGTCACGCGCGGGCGACCGCGGGCTGTCGGCGGTTCCGCGGCGGCCCGGCACGAAGCCTCGGGATCGCGCTGGCGTGGGCGGCGCTCGGCGTCGCCGCCGAGCGGTCGATCGACGGGAAGGCGGCGAGCCGCGTGTTCGCGGCCGGACTCGGGCTGGGCTCGGCCGGCTACTGGCTCGCGCGGCGCGGGGAGTGAAGGCCACTCGGGAGGTGACCGCCCGGACACCCGCCTCGACGCGACCGCCGGAGCCCGAACCGTTTTGATCGCGGAGCGCCCGGCTCAGGTATGACGCTCCCAGTCGACGCGGACCGGCTCCGCGCGGACATCGAGGCGAATGCGGCGTTCGGCCGCGTCGAAACGGGCGATCCGGACGCGCACGCGCGAACGAATCGCACTGGATCCGAGGCGAACCGTCGCGCCAGGGACCGGCTGGTCGAACGGCTTCGAGCCGCCGGTCTCGACGTCGCGGTCGACGCGGTCGGAAACGTCCTCGGGACGTGGGTCCCGGCGAGCGCCGATCCCGAGGCGGCTCCGGTCGTTTCGGGGAGCCACCTCGACAGCGTGCCGGAGGGCGGGATCTTCGACGGCCCGCTCGGGGTGTACGCCGCGTTGGAGGCGGTCCGCGCGATGCGCGACGCAGGGGCCGAGCCGGACCGACCGGTCGCCGTCGTCAGCTTCACCGAGGAGGAGGGAGGCAGCTTCGGCAACGGGCTCCTCGGTTCGTCAGTCGCGACCAGCGAGACGGCGCTCGACGACGCGCTCGCGCTGTCGAACGCTGGCGGAGAGACGCTCGGCGAGGCGCTCGACCGGATCGGCTACCGCGGGGGCGACGCCGTCGACGCCGCCACGCCGACCGACGACGACGGCGACCCGACGACGCTCGATCCCGCGTCGTGGGCGGCGTTCTACGAGCTCCACATCGAGCAGGACACGACGCTGGAGGAAGCGGGCGCGGCGGTCGGTGTCGTGACGACGATCACCGGGATCACCCATTGCGAGGCAGCGATCGAAGGCGAGGCGAACCACGCGGGCGCGACCCCGATGGACGAGCGGACCGACGCGCTCGCGGCCGCGAGCGAGTTCGTGTTGGACGTCGAAGCCGCCGCGAACGAGGTCGTGGCGTCCTCGTCGCCCTCGGCGGTGGGCACCGTCGGGTCGCTGTCGGTCGCGCCGAACGCGACGAACGTGGTTCCCGGCCGCGTCGAGGCCGGCGTGGATATCCGCGACGTCGAGGCCGGATCCATGGAGGCGATCGTCGAGGCCGCGCGCGACTCGCTCGCGCGGCTGGAGCGCGAGCGGGGCGTCGAGACCGCGTTCGAGCGACCGTTCGACGTTGCGCCCACGCCGATGAGCGACCGGCTCCGCGGGGCCGCGCACGGCGCCGCCGACGCCGCCGGGCGGGAGGCGATCGACCTCCACTCGGGCGCGGCGCACGACGCGATGCGGGTCGCGCGCGTCACGGACGCGTCGCTGCTGTTCGCTCCGTCCCGCGACGGGATTTCGCACAACCCCCGAGAGTGGACCGACTGGGACGACTGCGCCGCGGCGACCGAGGTGCTGGCGGGCGCGCTCGCGCGCGCCGCGGTCGACGAGCGGTGACGGTCGACGGTGCGAGCGAGGTCGGCGCTGTACCCGGTGGCCTCTCAGGCACACGGACCTCGGGTGGGGCGCCGACCGACCCCTTGAGTCGAGGACCGGCCTCGCTGCGTGGGGGCGGTCACTGAGAGTGAAGTATAAATACGGTCGCACGACTCCGCTCCGGGACATCACCGATCGCGGATAGGACGAGGTCGAGGTCACATATCCGCGTACACCGACGTATGAAGCCGCTTCCGGTCGCAACGCCGCGCTCAATTATAGATATATTTATATACTTTCGCGACTAACTATACGTTAACGAGCTGGCGATTCGCGGACCTCGCTGTATTTTCGTCGGGGGATCGTCGGAGCACACCCATGACAGAGACACATACCTACAGCGACGGCGGCACGGAACGGGAAGGACGGGCGGACTCCGCGGACGCGTCCGCGGGCGGCGAGCGCACGCGAACGAGGGCGTCGGAGTCGGCGGCCGTCGCGGAGCCGACGGAGAGCGAGCGCGAGCGCACCACGACCTGCCCCGAGTGCGGCGGTCGGCTCGCGACCGACACGGAGCACGGCGAGACGGTGTGTGACGACTGCGGGCTCGTCGTCGAGGCGGACTCGGTCGACCGCGGGCCGGAGTGGCGCGCGTTCAACTCGAACGAGCGGGACAGCAAGTCGCGGGTCGGCGCTCCGACGACGAACATGATGCACGACAAGGGGCTCTCGACGAACATCGGCTGGCAGGATAAGGACGCCTACGGCAAGTCGCTCTCGGGCCGACAGCGACGCCGCATGCAACGGCTGCGGACGTGGAACGAGCGGTTCCGCACCCGCGACTCCAAGGAGCGCAACCTCAAGCAGGCGCTCGGCGAGATCGACCGCATGGCCAGCGCCCTCGGCCTCCCCGACAACGTCCGCGAGACCGCGAGCGTCATCTACCGCCGCGCGCTCGACGAGGACCTGCTTCCCGGCCGCTCCATCGAGGGCGTCGCGACGGCCTCGCTGTACGCCGCAGCCCGGCAGGTGGGGAACCCGCGGAGCCTCGACGAGTTCACGACGGTCTCCCGCGTCGAGAAGATGGAGCTCACGCGGACGTACCGGTACGTCATCCGCGAGCTCGGACTGCGCGTCCAGCCGGCGGACCCGACGAGCTACGTCCCGCGGTTCGTCTCGCGGCTCGGCCTCTCGGAGGAGACGGAGCGGCGCGCACGCGAACTGCTCGACGACGCCGCGAACGCCGGGATCACGAGCGGTAAGTCGCCGGTCGGACTGGCCGCCGCCGCCGTCTACGCCGCCGCGCTCCTGTCGAACGAGAAGGTGACGCAGAGTCAGGTCTCGGAGGTCGCCGACATCAGCGAGGTCACCATCCGGAATCGATACAAGGAGCTCCTCGACGCGAGCGGCGCCGCGAGCGCCTGAGGCGCCGTCAGGAACTCGGTTCGATGTCGGTCTCGTCGGGCTCGACACTCGACCCCCGATCGCCACCCACGTTTTTAACGCGGCCGACTGTACAGGGTGACATGGTTGATGCGTTCGTCAGACTCGTCTGTCCGGAGTGCGGCAAGGAGTGGCAGGACAACCCGGCCGAGCTTCAGGACCTGCGGTCTAACTTCAGTTGTCCGGCGTGTCACGCGACGCGGCGCCTGACCGAGTTCATGCGAACCGAGCGCGACCTCGAAGCCGTCAGACAGTTCCAGTAGCGCCGTGCCGGGTCGGGGGCTCGACCACCCCTGAGACCGGAGCCCCGACCGCACACGGTCGGCGTCTCGCGAACGACTTTTTGATCGTCGTCGACCTCGGGTAGCGACGGATCGCGGGAAACGATCCTGAACGATCTATCGAGAACCCACTTCTCCGCGTTGCTACTCGCGAAATACGCGGATAGTGTGGTAACGTTACTCAAGATAATAATATAAACCTCCGGTAGCAAAGGACTGGTACTCATGAAGAAGCAGGAACTCATCCATCTTCACGGTCTCCTCGCGGAGGTACGAAAACAGTGCGAGTTCTGGGACGACGACGTTGATCTCGAAGCCTACGAGGAACTGGGCGTGAAACCGACGTCGATCCACAAATCCAAGACCGACCACAAGGCGGCCGTTTTCAAGCTGACAGAGGGAATCACTGAGCCGATGGAGTCGTCCGAATCGGAGCCGCTGGCCCCGACGGCCGACTGAGACGTTTACCGCGTACCGCTCCTCGCCGACCGCACCAAACGCCGACCAGCGTCGCGGCCGCTCCCGTCGAGAGCCGGCAGCACGGAGGCGACCGGCTCAGAACTCCTCGTGCTCCTCGCCGCCGCTGAGTGCCGATCCGTCGCTGCGGCTCGACTCCTCGTCGCCCGACGCTGACTTTCCTGTCGCGGTCGACGCGTCGTCGGCGCGGTCGCTCTCTTCGGGACCGATCTCGGTGACGGTAAGGACCTTCAGCGGGATGTTGCGGAGTCGCTTCCCGATCTCCTTTCGCGCGACGCGGCTGGCGTGTTCGCCGCGGTCGACGTTGAACACGTCCATCCGGAGCTCCAAGGCGACGAGCGCCTCGTCGGCCGCGACGAACGCCGGATCGAGCGGTTCGCCGCTCGGCGACGTCCGGGTCCCGGTGTCGATCTCGACGTAGTTGAGGTCCGGGTTGAGCATCTCACCGGTCTTCGAGATGGCGATCCGGACCGCCTCGTCGGCGGTCTCCACGTCGTACACCGGGACCGCGGCCTCGACGACGACTCGACAGTCCATCACGATTGTGCGTACCACGCGAACGAGTATCAAACTTCGGCCGCGCCGGACTCCGGGCGCCGCGCCGGTCACTCGCCGCCGGCGCGGAGGTAGTAGAACACGTACGTCTGGGCGTAGCCGGCGAACTCGCCCCCGAAGCGCTCGCGGATCGCGCGGGAGGTCGCGGCGTAGCTCCCGCGGTCGCAGTCGGGGTAATACTCCTCGATGGTGGTGCGGATCCACGTGTCCAACGGCACCGCCTCCAGGAATCCCAGCGAGAACAGCAGTACGCAGTCGGCGACCTTGTCACCGACGCCGACGAACCGCGTGAGCGACTCGCGGGCCTCTTCGTAGGGGAGATCGGCCGCTTCCGAGAGGTCGGCCTCGCCCGTCGCGACCATCTCCGCGGTCCGCTGGACGTACGGCGCGCGGTAGCCCAAGGAGAGATCACGGAGTTCGTCCTCCGTCCGCGCCGCCAGCTGCTCGGGCGTCGGGAACGCCCGATACGTCTCGTCGTCGAGTCGAACTGCGTCCCCGTACGTCTCTCGGAGCCGGCGCTGCATCCCGTGGATCCGGGCGACCCGCATCTGGGCCGAACAGATGAACGAGATCAGACACGGGAAGACCGGGTCGCGGGTCAGTCGCATTCCCTCGTAGGCGTCGTACGCGCGCTCCAGCAGGGGCAGATCTGGCGTGGCGTCGAGGATCGCGTTGAGGTCGTCGTCGAGCCGGAGCAGGTGCGTCAACAGCGGCTCGACGTCCGTCGACGCCTCCCAGCGGAGGGTGCCGTCGTGGACGCCCCCCTCCTGTCGGACCCGCACCGCGACGCGCTCGTCGGTCACCCCGGGGATCGGATCGACGACGGTCTCGTACCACGCGTCGCCGCCGTGCGCGTGAAGTTCGTCGTACGCGTCGCCGTCGGACCGGTTCCAGAGGTAACTCTGGCCGCTTTCGAGGGTCGCCTGAAGGTCGAACGGTCCAGCCAGATCGCCGACGTCGATCGCCCCGCGTTCCATCGTATTCGATCAGCGCGCGCGCAGGCATGCGAGTTTCGGTCGCGGCCCGCCGTGGACGGCTTTTTGTCCGACCGCACCGTACCGAACGTATGCCGACGTACAGGCGGACGATTCGGGTGCCCGCTCCGGTCGAAGACGTGTGGGCGTTCCACTCCACGGTCGACGGACTGCGCGAACTCACCCCCGACTGGATGCGCCTCCGCATCGACGGCGTGGAGGGACCGGACGGCGAGTCCGATCCGGGGGTTCTCGTCGCCGGATCGGCGATCGAGATGTCGGTCCGACCGTTCGGAGCGGGCCCGCGTCAGCGGTGGACCTCGCGCATCGTCGAGCGCGACCCCGACGGGGAGACCCCGCCCGAGCGCTCCGCGCGGTTCGTCGACGAGATGGAGGACGGACCGTTCCGACGGTGGCAGCACACCCACGCGTTCTACGCCGACGGGGACGAGACCCTGCTCGTCGATACGGTCGCGTATCGACTGCCGCTCGGCCCGCTCGGCGACTTCGTCGGACCCGCGGCGAAAATCGGGTTCGAGGGCATGTTCCGAGACCGTCACCGGCGCACCGTCGACCGGTTCTCCGACGCATAACGGCGTCACGGAGCCGCCGCCGACACCGAGCGAACCCGCTACGCCGACGCGACCTGCGTCGCGCTCGCGCCGAACGTGAGCTCGAAGACCGCGCCGTCGTCGTTTCGGGCCTTGATGTCCCACTCGTGGGCCTCCACGATCCGGTCGACGATCGCCAGCCCGATCCCTGAGCTGTCGGCGGACGAGACGCCGGAGTCGAAGACCGTGTCGGCGAGCTCGACCGGTATCCCCGGACCGTCGTCCGCGACGTACATCCCGCGGCGGCCGTCCTCCGTGGTGAGCGGGCCGATCTCTATCGCCACATCCCGGCCCGCGTGATCGATCGCGTTCCGGAAGAGGTTCTCCAGCGCCTGCCGGAGTCGTCCCGGGTCGGCCTCGACCTGACCGACCTCATCCGCGATAGTGAGCGTCGCCTCGGGCGACCGGACGGACGCCCACGCGTCTTTCGCGACGGCCTCGATCGGAACCGACTCCGTCTCGCCGATCGCCTCCCCGCGCCGCGCGAGCATGAGCAGATCGTCGATCAGCGTTTCCATGCGGTCGACCGCGCCGCTCATGGCATCGTATCGCGACGGCGTCAGCTCGTCCTCGGAGAGCGACAGGTACCCCGAGAGCACGTTCAGCGGATTCCGGAGATCGTGTGAGACGACCGCACTGAACTGCTCGAGCTGTTCCGCCTGTCGGCGGAGCGCCGCCCGACGGTCGTTGCGCGCGATCGTGTGCGCGACCAGATCCCCGAGAGTACGGTACAGGTCGACCTCGTCGTCGGTCCACGTCCGGTAGTCGTCGGACTCGAAAGCGACGATTCCGCTCAGCTCCCAGTCGACGACGAGCGGTACGTGAACCGTCGCCGGCGGACCCGCCTCGTCAGTGTCAGCGGTCGAGACGTCTTCACCGCGCGGAGGAGCCGCCCCCCGAGCGACGTTGCCGAACGTCGACAGCTGGTCGGGGTCTGGGAAGTCATCGAACCGCCTCGGGGCGGGGTCGAAGCCGTCGGGACACCAGCTGTACGCCGGCACGAACTGCCCGTCCTCCTCTCGATAACAGATTATCCGGTCGAGCTCGGCGTGCTCGCCGACGTTCTCCATCGTCCACTCGATCTTCGTTCCGACCTCGTCGGTGCGGGTGCTCATCAGCGTCGTCCCGGCGTCGAGCAAGACCTCAGAGAGGCGAGCGACATCATCGGTTCCGAGCTGGACGCGGTCGGGCTCTAACAGTCCCGCGAGGCGTTCGGCGAGCGACCGGACGGCGTCGCTCTCGTCGGGGGACAGCGCCCAGTCGTCGACGGTGACCACGTCGTCAACGCCGGCCGCCAGCAGGGCGCGGATCGTCTCCGTCGTCGCGTCCTCGACGAGCGCGATCACCGGCACGTTCGACGGGAGCGCCGCGAGCCGCTCCGTTACCGCGTCGTCGGCCGTCGCCGCGGCGGTGACGACGACACCGCAGGTGTCGTTCAGCGGGCCCTCGTCGTCGCGTTCCTCACCCAGATCGGCCGGGGCGAACGTCCGAACCGTCGGTCCGTCGGGCCCCTTCCAAGCGGCGGCGACCGCGCGCGTTACGCGGTCGCTCGCGCGGGCATTGTCTCCTACAAACGCGACGACCGTTCGCCGGTCCATATCTTAATCAGCCGGCCAGACGGTTTCAACGTTTACCCCAAAATATCGACGCTGAAAACGCTGTCACCGGTCAGCGGCCGCCGTGACGTATATCCCCAAGAGAACGACGCACCCGCCGACGACCGTCGCCGGCGTCGGAGTCTCCGACAGGAACGCGACGGCGAGCAGCGTCGCCCCGACCGGTTCGCCGAGCAGCGAGACGGAGACGACGCTCGACTCGAGGTGTGCGAGCGCCCAGTTGAGAACGGTGTGGCCGAGTAGCCCCGGACCGGCCGCGAGGCCGACGAACAGGAGCCATTCCCGAGGCGGGTATCCCGTAAGCGGATGTCCCGCCGCGAGGACGAACGAGAGCAAGACGAGCACGCAGACGCCGTACACGACCGTGACGTAGGGGACGAGCGAGATGCGTTGCCGCAGCGACCGCCCGGCCAACACGTAGCCCGCGGCGGCGACCGCCCCGGTCAACGCCAGCGCGTTTCCGTACAGCGGACGGGGGCCGACCGCCACGCCGCTGAGGAAGTCACCGAACGACATCGACATCATCCCGCCCACCGCGACGGCGATACCCGCCGCATGGCGGCGGGTAACGCGCTCGCGCAACAGCAGCCAGGCGCCGAGCGCGACGAACACCGGTTGCGCCTGAACGAGGGTCACGCTCGCGGCGACGCTCGTCCACCGGAGGCTCTCGAACCACGCCGCGAAGTGAACCGCGAGCGCGACCCCGGACAGGGCCGCGAACGCGAGATCGCGGGGCCGGATCCGCGCGAGATCCGCTCGATACCGCCACGCAGCGACCGCCCCCAGCGGCACCGTCGTGAACAACACCCGATAGAAGGCGGCGACCGAACTCGGCGCCTCGCTCAGACGGACGAGGATGGCGCCCGCGCTCACGGCCGCGACCGCCGTCGCCAGCGCCGCCTTGGGTGACACCGCCGGGTTCGAGGTCATCGGGTTCTACGACGCTTCGAACGGCGACTGCTTACGGCTTTCGAGAGCCGATCGACCGATGCGGCACAGATTCTCCCGTGCTCCTCGGTCAGCGACCGACGCCGACGGTGATTTCACTCCGCGACGCGAACCGGCACACATGTGTGCGGACACGTTCGGCGTCGGCATCCGCGTCACCGAAACGGAACTGCGCGTCGTCGTCGGTGTCCCTTCAGATATCGACGCCGGATGGACCGACCCAGAAGCGTTCCAGTCGCTCGTCGCGGAGGCCGTGTGGGAGCGGCTCGACCGACAAGCGACGCTGGAGGCCGTCGCCGCGCGGTACGACACGGGCGAGACCGCATCGCTCGGGAGCGTGACGCTGGAGCCGAACGGGACTGTGGTGAATGCCGACCTCGAACGCGTCGCGGAGGCGGACGCTCGGGACAGATCAAAATAGTAGCGCGTCTACTGCGGTACGACCCCGCCTTCAGTCGTCTGAGACGACCACCGCGATCGCCGCACC
Organism: Halorubrum sp. SD683; assembly: GCF_002135045.1. NCBI lineage: Archaea > Methanobacteriati > Methanobacteriota > Halobacteria > Halobacteriales > Haloferacaceae > Halorubrum > Halorubrum sp. SD683. The sequence goes on along the minus strand of NZ_NEWJ01000055.1, from coordinate 1,235 downwards.
GAGCGCCCACGTCCGTTTCGGCCGGTACGCGGTGAGATCGTACCGGGTCGGGCCGACGGTATCTCCCCACGTTTCGAGCGCGCCGAGCGTGACCATCCCCGACAGCGTCGCTCCCAGCGTTCGCGGCGTCGTCTCCGGGTCCGCCAGCGCGGCGTGTACCTGCTTCGACTGCGGGTAGTTTCGGTCGCACGTCTCGATGCCGCGTTTGGCCTCCACCCAGTGGCGACGGACGTACCCGAACGTCGTGGGATCCTCGCGGGAGAGCCGTTCGACCGCCGTCACCGCCTCCGCGTCGGGCCCGACGACGACATCAGCGCGGGCGCCGACTCGTGACAGCAACTCCACGGGGATCTCGAACGAGCACCCCATCGAAATCCGACCCACTCTCCCCACAAACCGCTCGAGGAGACGGTCCACGAACGCGACTGCCGAGTCGACGCCTTCCCGGGCGGCGACGGGCGCGAGGTCGTCGACCACCACATCGATCGCGCCATCGGGGACGCCGTCGAAGTGGTCGGCGACGGCGTCGAAAACCCGTTCGCTTTCCACGGTCCGGCCGAGGACCGTGTAAGCGAGGCCGTTGTTCGGTACGACCTGCGTCGACGCGGCGGTCCCGCTCCGAGCGATGGCGTTCACGTCCACTACCGCCTCTCTGTCGGGCGGTCTCGCTCGCGCTCGATCCCAGCCGCTCCGCCACCTTTCCACGTCGGTCCCAAACAAGACGGACACGACACGGTCCGAGTCGACTCCGTCGCGAACCGACGGCTGCTCGCCACAGAACAGCCGTACCGTGCCGTTCGGTCCGCCCATTACACTTGGGTTCAGCGACAGAACTGATAAACTTACTGACGAAACTATTAGTACTGATACGACTCGCGCCGAGACGATCACTGTCCGCGCATTCGGTGCGGCGGGCCGATGACCCGCTGCTGTCGATCGGATACCGGTACGAAGCGACCTCTCGCGCTGTCCGGCAGGCGATATCGGCGGTTTCTCGGACTGATCCGGAACTGTCGCTGTGGAGCGTTTAAGCCTAGCGGTCGCGCGTCAACGCCCTCGCCGCTCGCTATACGTCAAAAAAGCCCACGGACGTACGTCCGTGGGCTGAGTGGGAGTATTCTCCCGGATGAGTGGGCAGGCGGCGACCCGTGGTTCCCAGAGGATCGCTCACTCCAGTACTTCACGGTACGCTGGTGGGCTTAACTTCCGTGTTCGGAATGGGTACGGGTGTGTCC